>DATNMT010000345.1:0-4108 GCA_035602495.1 Bradyrhizobium sp. | reverse complement strand
TTGCGCGTTGAGATCGACCAGGAAATTGACCGTGCTCGGCGCCTCCCGCGGAATATCCGCCAGATATTTCGCAAACATCGGCCCGGGCTCGATGGTCGCCAGATACGGCGCGAGTTCGATCTTGAGATCGCCGGTGTAGGGGAAGGGAAAACTGTCGGCGTAGGGCTCGACGAAGAAGTCGAACGGATTGATCACGGTCATCTGCGCCGAAAAATCGACCTCGATCTTCAACTCGCTGGCCTTCTCGGGGAAGACATAGCGCGTCAGCCAGTTGCCTTGCGGATCCTGCTGCCAGTTCACGAAATGGTTCGACGGCGTCACCTTGAGCGAATAGCTCAGGATCGGCGTGCGGGTGTGCGGCGCCGGGCGCAGGCGGATGGTCTGAGGGCCGAGGTCGATCGGTCGGTCATATTTGTAGTGCGTGACGTGATGTAGTGCGACGAAGATCGACACAGGCAGGCTACTCCAGCAGCTTTTTTAAGCAGAACACTGGTTCCGGCAGGGATCAAGCACTAACAACGGGCAGCGATTGCCTAGGGGAGGTGCGGGTTTTGGAGTTCCCATATCCATCGTCGTCCCTGCGAACGCAAGGGACCCATAGCCTCCGGCCTGGGTTATTACAGAACGCGTCTGCCGTAGTGCCTTATCGATAGATCACGCGGTATGGGTCCCTGCGTTCGCAGGGACGACAACATCTACATCGTCGCGCCAAGCACCCAGGGCGCGAATTCGGCGCCGCCGAAATCAAAACTCTCACTCTTGGTCGGCCGGCCGGACGCGGTCTTCAGGATCAGATCGAAGATGCGCTGGCCGCATTGCTGCACGGTTTCCTCGCCGTCAAGGATGGTGCCGCAATTGACGTCCATGTCGTCTTCCATCCGCTTGTACATCGGCGTGTTGGTGGCGAGTTTGATGGAGGGCGCGGGCTTGCAGCCGAATACGCTGCCGCGTCCCGTGGTGAAGCAGACGAGATTGGCGCCACCCGCCACCTGGCCGGTCGCCGCGACCGGGTCGTAGCCCGGCGTGTCCATGAAGACAAAACCCTTTTTGGTCACGGCTTCGGCGTAGTTCACGACATCGACCAGATTGGTGCTGCCGGCTTTCGCCATCGCGCCGAGCGACTTTTCCAAGATAGTGGTGAGCCCGCCGGCCTTGTTGCCGGGGCTGGGATTGGCGTTCATCTCGGCGCCCTCGCGCGCGGTGTATTCCTCCCACCAGCGCATCAAGGCGACCAGTTTCTCGCCGACCTCGCGCGAGACCGCGCGCCGCGTCAGGAGATGTTCGGCGCCATAGGTCTCCGGCGTCTCCGACAGGATCACGGTGCCGCCGTGCCGCACCAACAGATCGCTCGCCGCTCCCAGCGCCGGATTGGCGGAGACGCCGGAGTAACCATCGGAGCCGCCACATTGCAAAGCTACCGTCAGTTCGCTCGCGGAGACCGGCTCGCGCTTCACCTTGTTCGCATCCGTCAGCGCTTCCTTCACAAAGGCAACGCCGGCCTCGACGGTCTTGCGGGTGCCGCCGATCTGCTGGATTTCCAGTTCGCGCAGGCGCCCGGCGAGTTTTTGCTCCTGCATCAGCCCGCCGATCTGGTTGACCTCGCAGCCCAGCCCCAGCACGACCACGGCGGAAAAATTCACATGGCGCGCATAGCCGCCGAGCGTACGGCGCAGCAGCGCCAAGGGCTCATCCTGCGTCATGCCGCAGCCGGTCTTGTGGGTCAGCGCCACCACGCCGTCGACATTGGGAAAATCGGCCAGCGGGTTGTCGTGCGTGAACGGGTTCTTCTTGAAGACATCGGCGACCAGGCCCGCGACATGGGCGCTGCAATTCACCGAAGTGAGGATGCCGATGTAGTTCCGCGTCGCGACCCGGCCGTCGGGACGCCGGATGCCGTCAAAGGTCGCGGGCAGATCGAAATTCGGCGTCGGCGTGACATCGACGCCGAACGCATAGTCCTTGGCGAAATCGCCCATGCCGCAGTTCTGCGTGTGAACGTGCTGGCCCGGCGCGATCGGGGCCGTTGCAAAGCCGATGATCTGGCCGTAACGGCGGATCGGCTCACCGGTCGCGATGGGGCGGATCGCCACCTTGTGACCTGCCGGAATCCGCTCGATCGTCGTGACGCCATCCGCCACCACCATGCCGGGCGGCAGGCTCGAACGCGCAATCAGCACGGCATCGTCGGGATGCAAACGGATGACGGGAGCCGGGGCCATGGGGGTCTCCTTGGTTGGCGAATGGCGAATGGCGAGTGGCGAATAGGGTTCCTTCTATTCGCCATTCGCTACTCGCACTCTTACGCCTTGCCGCCGGAATCCTTGCGGGTCTGCGCAACCTGCATCTTGGCGTAGGTCATCATCAAGCCGCTCTCGTTCGACAGCGTCACCAGCTTGAAGCCCATGTTGATGGCGCGCACCGCGCCGTCGGCGCCGGAGCAGTGGATGCCGGGATAGAGGCCGCGCTTGCCGCATTCCTTGACGATCTTCTCGTAGATCTTGAGGATCTCCGGCTCGTCACGGTCGAGCTTCGGCACCAGGCCATAGGAGAAGCCGAGATCGGAGGGGCCGATATAGACGCCGTTGATGCCCTCGACATCGAGGATCGCTTCCATGTTCTCGACCGCGGTCTTGGTCTCCATCATCGGCAGCAGCACGATCTCCTGGTTGGCGGTCTTCTGATAGGTGCCGGCCGAGCCATACATGCCGGAGCGGATCGGGCCGTTCGAACGCACTCCCATCGGCGGGTATTTGGAATAGGCGACCAGGTTCTTCGCCTCCTGCGGGGTGTTGATCATCGGGCAGATCACGCCATAGGCGCCGCCGTCCAGCACCTTGCCGATGATGCCCGGCTCGTTCCAGGGCACCCGCACCATCGGCGTCACCGGATGGCCGTTCATGGCCTGGAAGCATTGCACCATCGACAGGTAATCCTGCACGCCGTGCTGCATGTCGACGGTGACGCTGTCGAAGCCGCATTGCGCGATCACCTCGGCGGAGAACCCTGAAGGGATCGCCAGCCAGGCGTTCACCACGGCCTTGCCCGAAGCCCAGACTGTCTTGACGTTATTTGCCATTGCTCGCGTTTCCCTTTTGCCTTTGTTTTGTCCGTCGGATTTTAGGTTAGCTGGCGGCCCTTTGGATGTTTCCCTCGCTCACGCCGACTTCGCGGGCGGTGTTCACTATCGCCGCCCAGGTATCGTGAGGCAAGGGCACGCTTAAGCACTGACTTTGGCGTGACCGCCGAGATAGGCGGCGGCGATGGCTTCGTTGCCCCACAACTCGTCGGGCTTGCCGCCTAGCACGATGCGGCCGGTCTCCAGCACGTAGCCATGATCGGCGACCGAAAGTCCCATCCGGGCGTTCTGCTCGACCAGCAAGACGGTGGTGTTGCGGCGGATTTCGGAGATGATGCGGAACACCGCCTGCACGATGACGGGCGCCAGCCCGAGCGAAGGCTCATCCAGCAGCAGAAGCCGCGGCTTCGCCATCAGGCCGCGGGCGACCGCGACCATCTGCAATTGGCCGCCCGACAGCGTCCAGCCCAGCGCGTTGGTGAACGGCCGGATGTCCGGAAACAGGTCGAACATGGCGTCCGCCTCGCGCGACAATTCGGCTTTCGAGGCGCGGCGGTTCGAGCCGCCGAGCATGATGTTTTCCTTCACCGACAGGCCGGGGAAAATCCGCCGCCCTTCGGGCACATGCGAGATGCCGAGCCGGACGATCGCCTCCGGCCCGAGACCTGCGATCGAATGGCCGTCGAACAGGATTTCGCCGGCCGCAGGTCTTGCAAGGCCCGAGATTGCCCGCAGCGTGGTCGACTTGCCGGCGCCGTTGGCGCCGAGCAAGGTCACCACCTGCCCCTCGTCGACGCTGAGCGAGACGCCGCGCAGCGCTTCGATCTCGCCGTAAAGCACGATCAGGTCGTTGATCTGCAGCAACGCCATTAATCGCTCCCGAGATAGGCTGAGACGACGTCGGGATGGCGCAGCACCGCCATGGATTCGCCGTCCGCGATGCGGCGTCCGAAATTGAGCACGGTGATGTGCTGGGCGGCTTCACTCACCAGCGTCATGTCATGGTCGATGATCAGGATGGTCAGGCCCTGG
>DATNMT010000322.1:0-3857 GCA_035602495.1 Bradyrhizobium sp. | reverse complement strand
AATCCTGTTTGCTCCCCACGCTTTCGCACCTCAGCGTCAGTACCGGGCCAGTGAGCCGCCTTCGCCACTGGTGTTCTTGCGAATATCTACGAATTTCACCTCTACACTCGCAGTTCCACTCACCTCTCCCGGACTCGAGCTCTCCAGTATCGAAGGCAGTTCTGGAGTTGAGCTCCAGGATTTCACCTCCGACTTAAAAAGCCGCCTACGTGCGCTTTACGCCCAGTGATTCCGAGCAACGCTAGCCCCCTTCGTATTACCGCGGCTGCTGGCACGAAGTTAGCCGGGGCTTCTTCTGCGGGTACCGTCATTATCTTCCCCGCTGAAAGGACTTTACAACCCTAGGGCCTTCATCATCCACGCGGCATGGCTGGATCAGGCTTGCGCCCATTGTCCAATATTCCCCACTGCTGCCTCCCGTAGGAGTCTGGGCCGTGTCTCAGTCCCAGTGAGGCTGGTCATCCTCTCAGACCAGCTACCGATCGTCGCCTTGGTGAGCCATTACCTCACCAACAAGCTAATCGGACGCGGGCCGTTCCTTCGGCAATAAATCTTTCCCCGTAAGGGCGTATCCGGTATTAGCTCAAGTTTCCCTGAGTTATTCCGAACCGAAGGGCGCGTTCCCACGTGTTACTCTCCCGTCTGCCGCTCCCGTATTGCTACGGGCGCTCGACTTGCATGTGTTAGGCCTGCCGCCAGCGTTCGCTCTGAGCCAGGATCAAACTCTCAAGTTGGATGAGATTTTTATCCCGGCAGGTCACGTTTGCGCATGACAACGTTTGGGACGTTGTCAATTTGACGAGGTCCACCCACTGATCGATTGCACCTTCGGGCTTGCGCTCGAAAATCCAAACAATCAGCGATGTACCTTAAACGTGAACCGCCAAAGTCTCTTCCAAAGCCACTTCTCTTGAAGAATTGCTTCTCCACGAGAGAGCGGCCCGCAAGGACCCCGCCGTCCACGTTTCTCTTTCTTCCGATTCACTTTTCAAACAGCCCGAGAACCATGGCGGTCCCCACCCTCCGGCGAACCGGAGAGCCGTCGAAGCCCGTGCATCCGAATACAATCGGATACCCGTTTCACTATTCCAGTGAGGAGCTTCAGAGGCGCGCAATCGCGCCGTAAAGCGGACGGCGCGCCGAGGGCCGTATATAGGCTTCGCCCCTGAGCATTGTCAACCGGAAATGGCCAGTTCTATTGACCTAACGAGGGCTAATTCTCCATGCGGCAAGCGGGTTTTTGGGCCTGCATGGAAAGAAAATTTTAACAGTTACCGCGCCGCACTGAGGCCATAATCCTGGGTCGTCCTTGGGGTTCAAGTTCGAGGGATGGAATCGCTAACGGGGGCAGCCAGCCGCCGTGCTTTGACCAATTAACCGGGTCCCGGAGCCGTTATTGACGGGTCATGGGCCAACCGGCATCGTGACGGCCTTGATTCAGCGGCCTGCCAACGGTGACCGGGGCATTATTGGTTGCGGCAAGCCATCTTCGATCAGAGGCGCAGGGGACGGCGAGCTTGGACCAATCACGGCCGCGCGGCGTATATCGATCGAGGCGAGCCGAGACCATCGAGCTCGGCAATGAGCCGCCGCTGTCGGTCGACGGTGGCACCAGCGGCTTTGTCGATCGCCGCCGCGTTTCGGTGCAGTGGTTCGCCGGCACCATTCTGACCGCTTTGTGCGGCGCTGCTCTGATGGGCGGCGCCGTTTTCACATCGCTCGACGGCGAAGCCAATTTCGCGTCGCTGCCCGAACGGGTTGAGGTCGCGCTGCGCGGCGCGCTCGGTGCGGTCGGCGAAAAACTCGGCGCCCGCAAGAGCGACCGGTTGCCGACCGCGGAAGAACCGTCATTCGCCCGCCAGGTGATCCGCGTCTCCACCATGACGCGGGTCGGCAATCATGAAATCGTGCGGGTGCGGCCGTTCGTGCGCATCGCCGGCAACCTGTCGCTCACCGTTTCCGATCTCTCCGCCAGTATCCCGGCCTTCAATCCGCAACGTCTGCTCGCCGAATCGACGCCCGGTAGCGCCACTGCGGCCGATGACCCGCCGGCGGCCGAGCCCGACGCCGAGGTTGCCTTCACGATGCGCGACCTGCCGGCGGTATTGCCGAGGCTCAAGATCGCCGTGCTTACCCCGACCGATGACGTGATCGCGCGCGTGCGCGAGGCGGCCGAGTGGAGCGAGAAGGCCGGCAATCAAATGCCGATTGCCGCCAACATCACCGGCATCAAGCTGGCCTATGCCGGCGAGGCGACGGCCGACCCCTATGCCGGCTTCGAAGCGCGTATTGTTCCTGAGAACATCACGCTGCTGCCGAAAACCACCAGCGAGACGACCGGCGGCAATGCCTTCAACGAAAAGGTGGTCGTGGCCAAGAAGGGCGACAATTTTTCCGCCATATTGCGCGACCTGGGCGCCACACCCGATGAGATCAACGCGATCGGCCGCGTGCTCGGGCCGCGCGCTAAAGACGGCGGCATCAAGGAAGGCCAGAAGCTGCGCGTTCTGCTGGCGGCCGTCCCCGGTGGCCAGCGTCTGCAGCCGATCCGCGTGATCGTCGCCAGCGACACATCGATTGATGCCGTGGTGGCGCTGTCCGATATCGGCAAATATGTTTCAGTCGACGTGAAGAATGTCAGCAGCGAAGTGGCCGAGAGTTCGGAAGACGGCAACGACGATAACGACACCGCCGGCGTGACGCTCTATCAGAGCGTCTATGAGACCGCGCTGCGCAACCAAATTCCGCGCCCGATCATCGAAGACCTGGTCCGCATCTACTCCTACGACGTCGATTTCCAGCGCAAGGTGCAGCCCGGCGATTCCTTCGAGGTGCTTTACGCCGGCGAGGATGAAACGCCGGTCGCCGACAGCCGCAACGACGTGCTGTTTGCCGCGCTCACCGTCGGCGGCGAAATCAAAAAGTTCTACCGCTTCCAGTCGCCCGACGACGGCATCGTCGATTACTATGACGAGAGCGGAAAGAGCGCGAAGAAGTTTCTGGTCCGCAAGCCGGTGATGGCCGGCGTCATGCGCTCCGGCTTCGGCATCCGGCGGCATCCGATCCTCGGCTACACCAAGATGCATACCGGTGTTGACTGGGCGGCGCCGACCGGCACGCCGATCTACGCCTCCGGCAACGGCACGATCGAGAAGGCAGGCTGGGAGTCCGGCTACGGAAAATATATCCGCGTCCGCCATACCAATGGCTACGAGACCGCCTACGGCCACATGAGCGCGTTTGCCCGCGGCGCTGAAGAAGGCAGCCGCGTGCGGCAGGGCCAGGTGATCGGCTTCGTCGGCTCCACCGGCCTGTCCACCGGCTCACACCTGCACTACGAAATCTTGGTCAACGGCCGCTTCGTGGATCCGATGCGCATCAAGCTGCCGCGCGGCCGCGTGCTGGACGGCTCACTACTGGTGAACTTCGACCAAGAGCGCGAGCGCCTCGACGGCATCATGGCGCGCAAGGCCGCCCGCGTGGCTTCGAGCGCTCCGGCCGGGCGGTAATTTCGTCCTTCTATTATTTATCGCCTGAGAGCGACGTGCTTTACGCCGCTTGCACGAGCTTGCCGTTGAAGGTGAGACCCTGCTTGCCGGACGAAATGGTGACCTTCTCGCCGTCCTTGATGGTACCGGCGAGAATCATTTCGGCGAGCGGATCCTGCACCGACTTCTGAATGACGCGCTTCAAGGGCCGCGCCCCGTATGCCGGATCCCAGCCCTTCTCGGCCAGCCATTCACGTGCGCCGGCGTCGAGCGCGATGGTGATCTTGCGATCGTCCAGGAGCTTTTGCAGCCGCGTCATCTGGATATCGACGATGCGGGTCATCTCCGACTTCTTGAGCCGGTGGAACA
>DATNMT010000321.1:0-2088 GCA_035602495.1 Bradyrhizobium sp. | reverse complement strand
ATGCGCTCGCGCATGGTCGCCTCCAGCGTGAACGCCTTCACGGTGCGAATGCCTTGCAGCGATTCCTGCATGGTTTCGAGAATGTCGGCGGTGCCGGTGAACTGGTTATGCGCCAGCCCCTTGATCCGCTTCACCAGCTTGCGCAGCACCAGCATCGCCGGCGGCGCCACGGCAAAGCCGAGCAGCGCCATATAAGGGTCCTGCATCAGCATCACCGCGACCAGCCCGATCAGCAGCAACAGGTCGCGGCCGAGCGCGTTGATCAGAAGATTCAGCACTTGGGTGACGGAGTAGGCCCCCGAGGTCAGGCGCGCCAGAAATTCCGACGAATGCCGCTCGGAGAAGAAGGCGACACTCTCGTTCATCAGCTTGGCGAACAGCCGTCGCTGGTTGTTGGCGAGGATGGCGTTGGATATCTTCGACAGGATCACCTGGTGACCGTAGGTGGCAGCCCCCTTGAGGATGAAGATCAGGACGGTGACGCCCGACAACAGCGCGATGCCGCGCACATCCTTGTCGACATAGGCCTTGTTGATGACCTGGCCGAGGATCCAGGCCGAGCCGGCGGTCGCGCCCGCCGAGACCCCCATCAGCACGAAGGCTGCCAGATAGCGGCGCCAGTAGGCGGCGCCCTGTTCCATGATCAGGCGGCGAATCAGGATCGCCGCGCCATAGGGGTCGTCGGTGATTTTCTTCGGAAGTTCGGTCATCCGCGTTCCATTGACGGCGCAGAACAAAGACCCGCGGCGTCAGGGCTGCTTGCGAGACGACTCCTTGCCCGCTATGTCGGGGTTTTTCAAGCCAAATCAGGGCTTGCGCCGGACCGGATTTTAGGCCGATGCGGCGTGCTGCAGCTCGCTTTGACGGTCGCGGAACAGCTTCTCCTCCCACGCCAGCGCATGCCGGGCGATGGTCTCGAGATCGTCGTATTGCGGCGTCCAGTCCAAGTGGCTGCGGATCAGTGTGGTGTCCGCGATCATGGTCATGATGTCGCCGGGCCGGCGCGGGGCATATTGAACCGCAAAGGCGCGCCCGCAAACGCGCCGCACCGCCTCGATGGTTTCCAGCACCGAGTAGCCGCGGCCGTAGCCGCAATTCAGCGTCACGGAATTGCCACCGCCACGCAAGTAGGACAGCGCGGAGCGATGGGCCTGCGCCAGGTCGCTGACATGGATGAAATCCCGGATGCAGCTTCCGTCCGGCGTCGGGTAGTCAGTACCGAACACGTCGATCTTGGCGCGCTGTCCGGTGGCGACCTCGACCGCGATCTTCAACAGATGCGTCGCCCCGACGGTAGCCAGTCCCATCCGTCCCTCGGGATCGGCGCCGGCGACATTGAAATAGCGCAGCACGACGTAGTTCATGCCGTGGGCGGAGGCCACATCATGCAGCATGATTTCGGTCATCAGCTTCGACGAGCCGTAAGGCGACAGCGGCCGTGTCGGCGCGTCCTCGGGCACCGGCACCTGATCCGGGTTGCCGTAGACCGCCGCCGTCGACGAAAAGATGAAGCGGCTGACGCCGCACTTCACCGCGGTGTTGAGCAGGCTGCGCGTGGTCATGGTGTTGTTGCGGTAATAGGCGAGCGGATCGCGCATCGAATCCGGCACCACCACGGAGCCGGCAAAATGAATGATGCTCTCGACGCCGTGCGAGGTGATCACGCCTTCGACCAGGTTCTCATCCCCGGCATCGCCGATGAACAGCGGCAGGCTTTGGGGCAGGAAAGCGGAAAAGCCGGTGGACAGGTTGTCGATCACGACGACGCTTTCGCCGGCTTCCGCCAGCGCATGAACCATGTGACTTCCGATATAACCGGCGCCGCCGGTGACAAGCACGGTCATGAGGTCACCCATCTCCGCTTTACCCCGGGCCGATGCTATCCGGGGCGCGGTGAAGAGTGGGTTTCGGCGCGGGCCAACTGGCCACTATGCTTAATGTTGCGTATAGGAAATGCCCGAAACGGAGCCTGATGTGGGAACCGAGACCCTTTCCGCGGATGATTTGCAGCTGATCGTCCCGAATCTGCACAGGCGCTACTCGGGCGTGACCGCGACCAACCGCATGGTGGCGCCGAAACTCGCGAAC
>DATNMT010000315.1:0-5850 GCA_035602495.1 Bradyrhizobium sp. | reverse complement strand
CCGGCGCAGGAATCGGGATGCAACAGGATCCCGTCGATATATTGACTGTCCTGCAAGTGCTGGTCGATGAGTTTCGCCGACTCGAGGACGTGGGAGACAGGTTGGTCGTCACCGCGGAATGTCCGGACGAATTCATCGTGCGGGGGGAATTGGACGTTCTCGGCATAACGCTGCGCAACCTGATCGAGAACGCCATCCGTTATGGCGCTCCTGACGAGCCGATCGAGATCGTCGTCGAACGAGGCCGGCAAATTCGGCTGCTGAACGGCGGCGCTCCCGTTCCATCCGAGACCCTCGAAACTCTGAAGAAGCCTTTCGTTCGCGGATCATCGGTCGGCGCCGGCGGCGGTCTCGGGCTTGCGATCGTCGACAGTGTGATGAAACAGATTGGCGGCAGCCTGACCCTCATTTCTCCTGTTATCGGCCGTGGCGGCGGCTTTGAGGCGCGCCTGGTCTTCCCTGAACCGAATTGAATAATTTGGATTGACATCTTCAGGACCTGAGCGTTCGGAACACCGGGTGATCGGAAGCAGTTGCGCTGGACTGTGCACTCAGATTTGAATCGCCTCCCGACGGCCGGCCGTCTATGGTGTACCTATGTCGCGCCTCATGTTTCTGTCGATTGCTATCGTCGTATCGCTGCTGCCGGCCGTCGCGCCGGCTGCGCCGGCTCATAAACGTCCGGCGCCACGCTGGCACGGCTATGGCTTCCTGCCGGGCTATCATCAGCCACCGAATAACAGCCTTCCAGCTTATGCCCAGACAGCTTCGGTTTCGCGCATGGCGCGCCGCAACCGGCGGCCTTGGTATATCGATCCAATCCCGAGTTATTACGGGTACGATGGCGACTGGCACTATTTCGGCCGGCCTGGCTTTTACGGCGGTCGCTACAATGGCGGCACCTTCGGCCCTTGCTGGACGCGGACGCCGATCGGGCCGATCTGGAATTGCGGCTGATCAAGCTGTTGCCTGAAGACCGCGCGCGTGTGCATCCGTTTGCCTTGGCGGTTGGAAGGGCAGCATGGAAGATTTGCTCAAGCGCTTTTGGCATGGGAATAATCGCAAGCAATGAAGCCGTCACTTTTCCTCTACTTCTCACTTGCTGTTTGCTGCTTTCCTGCGTTCGCCCAGGCAGAATCCCCCGCTGACATGATCTCGAGCTATCGCGTTCAGCATGGGGAGGGGCGGGTCGTCATGGATTCGACGCTCACGCGTATTGCGCACGAGCAAGCCGAGGCGATGGCGGCAAAGGACAAGCTCGACCACGATGTGCTCGGCGGCTTCACGTCGCGGGTCCATTCGACCGGCGCGGGCCGAGCCGCAGAGAACATCGCCTACGGCTACGAGAGCTTCCCAAAGACGCTTAATCAGTGGATTGATTCAGCGGGGCACCGAAGAAACCTTCTCTTGCACGGGGCCTCGCGGGTGGGTGTAGCCAGCGCGAAGAGCGCGACAACAGGGCGTACGTATTGGGCGATGGAGATTGCAGGGGACTATGAACGTCCCAGGCTGACGACCGGTACGAAGCAAGCAGCTGTTGCAAAGCCCAAAGCTCGCACAAGGCAAACCTGCCGCTTGAAGATTCTGAGTATCTGCCTCTGATGCCGGGCTTTTCGAGTCCGCCTTCCGGCCTGGCTCATTTCGCGAAAGCGTCGTTGCGCCTGGCGGCACTGGCGGCAGTAACGCGTGCAGGAAAGCCTTGGGTGGCGCTTCAGCGTTTGTCTACACGTCTAAGCGCCATCGATCCACCTTTATCTCGCCGTATTATTTATGCGGGCTGGTCCTTGCAGAAGTGCATCGCCTCGACTACGAACGACGCCCATCCACAGATCAATTTGTTTCGTGCTGCGGGTTGAAGAAGCGGTCGGCGATGGTCCATAAGCGTCCTCCCGCGGCTGGCGATTCACCCACCGCGACGGCTTCGGAAAGATCGCGCGTGGCAAACATCAATCGGCAGATCGCGGAAGAGCTGGGCGTTCGCGAACAACAGGTCGAGGCGACGGTGGCGCTGCTCGACGGCGGTGCCACGGTTCCCTTCGTTGCGCGATACCGCAAGGAAATTACCGGTGCGCTCGACGATGCGCAATTGCGCACGCTGGAGGAGCGTCTGAATTATCTGCGCGAACTGGAAGAACGCCGTATTGCGATTCTCAATTCCATCCGCGAGCAGGACAAGCTGGATGCCGCGCTCGAAGCGGCCATTCTGGCGGCCGACAGCAAGGGTCGCCTGGAAGACATCTATCTCCCGTTCAAGCCGAAGCGCCGCACCAAGGCCGAGATCGCCAAAGAGGCGGGGCTGGAGCCGCTGGCCGATTTGTTGCTGGCGCAGCCGGAGAACGATCCGCAAACCGTGGCCTTAACCTTCATCGATCCCGACAAGCAGGTGGCCGATGCGGCTGCCGCGCTCGATGGCGCGCGGGCAATTCTGGTGGAGCGCTTCGCCGAAGACGCCGACCTGATCGGCGCGCTGCGCGAGCAGATGTGGTCGAACGGGCTGATGGCGTCCACCGTGCGTAGGGGCAAGAAAACCGAGGGCGAGAAATTCAAGGACTACTTCGATTTCAGCGAGCCGCTCACCAAACTGCCATCGCATCGCATCCTCGCGATGTTCCGCGGTGAGAAAGAGGAGATTCTCGACCTGCAGATACTGCCCGAGCCGGTCGCCGCGACGTCGGCCGCGATCAGCTCGTATGAACGCAAGATCATGCAGCGCTTCGCCATTTCCGATTCTGGCCGCCCCGGCGACAAATGGCTGGTGGAGACGGCGCGGTGGGCGTGGCGCACCAAGATCCAGGTCCATCTCAACATCGACTTGCGGATGCGGCTGTGGACCGCGGCCGAGCAGGAAGCGGTGCGCGTGTTCGCGTCGAATCTGCGCGACCTGCTGCTGGCGGCGCCAGCGGGCCCGCGCGTCACCATGGGCCTTGATCCCGGTTTCCGGTCCGGCGTCAAGGTTGCCGTTATCGATGCGACCGGCAAGGTGGTTGCCACCACCACGATCTATCCGCACGAGCCGGCGCGGCGCTGGGACGAAGCACTGGCGACGCTGGGCAAGCTCGCCGCGCAACATCGCGTCGATTTGATTGCGATCGGCAACGGCACGGCGTCGCGCGAGACCGACAAGCTCGCCATGGATCTGGTGAAGCTGCTGCCGGATCTCAAGATGTCGAAGATCGTGGTGTCGGAAGCCGGCGCCTCGGTTTATTCGGCGTCCGCCTTTGCGTCCGAGGAATTGCCCGAACTCGACGTCACATTGCGCGGTGCCGTGTCGATTGCCCGGCGGCTGCAGGACCCGCTGGCCGAGCTGGTCAAGATCGATCCGAAGGCCATCGGCGTCGGACAATATCAGCATGACCTTGGCGAGAGCAAACTGGCGCGCTCGCTTGATGCGGTGGTGGAGGATTGCGTCAACTCGGTCGGAGTCGATGCCAACACCGCTTCGGCGCCGCTGCTGGCGCGGGTATCGGGGATCGGCGCGGGGCTGGCGCAAAGCATCGTCCAGCACCGCGACGCCAACGGCCCGTTCAAGTCACGCAAAGGCCTGAAAGAGGTGCCGCGGCTTGGGCCGAAGGCGTTCGAGCAATGCGCCGGCTTCCTGCGTATCACCGGTGGCGACGATCCGCTCGATGCCTCCGGCGTCCATCCGGAGGCCTATCCCGTCGTGCGCAAGATTCTTGCCGCGACCAGGAGCGACATCAAGGCGCTGATCGGCAACGCCGAGATCCTGCGCCAGGTCAAGCCGCGGAGCTTCGTCGATGACAGCTTTGGTTTGCCGACCGTAACCGACATTCTGCGCGAGTTGGAAAAGCCCGGCCGCGATCCGCGGCCGGCCTTCAAGGCCGCGGTGTTCAAGGAGGGTGTCGAGACGCTGAAGGATCTCAAACCCGGCATGGTCCTCGAAGGAATGGTAACCAACGTCGCGGCGTTCGG
Source organism: Bradyrhizobium sp. (assembly GCA_035602495.1). Taxonomy (GTDB): domain Bacteria; phylum Pseudomonadota; class Alphaproteobacteria; order Rhizobiales; family Xanthobacteraceae; genus Bradyrhizobium. Next base: position 1,920 of record DATNMT010000315.1, on the reverse strand, counting down.
CGCTTTCGTCGATATTGGCGTGCACCAGGATGGGCTGGTGCACATCTCGGCGATGTCGAAGTCCTTCATCAAGGATCCGCGCGAGGTGGTGAAGTCGGGCGACATCGTCAAAGTCAAAGTGCTGGAGGTCGAGGTCGCCCGCAAGCGCATCGCGCTAACGCTGCGTCTGGATGACGAACCCGGTGCCAGGAGCGAACGTCCGGCGCAAGGCATGCCGCGCGACAATTCCCGCGCGTCGATGACGTCCTCGGCGCCGCCCAAGCCGCAACAGCCCTCCGGCGGCGGAGCGCTCGCCGAAGCCTTGCGCCGCGCCAGTGAGAAAGGCGGGAGCGGCAAGAACAAGGCTTAGCTGGAGTGCAGCCGGCCAGCCGGGCGCTTGTGCGGATCAATAGGGCCGCGATGCATACCGGGCTAGCTCGCGTCGCGTCGGCTATCCACCGATGGTACCGAAGCCGGTCAAGTCAGACTTACATCGACACAATTTTCGAAAACCGGTGAGCGCTTCAAGGAACCCCCGGAAAGGAAGCTCGAGCCGAGGCGTTCAAATCCCTGTTTCGACATGGCAGGGTCGCGCGCCCACAGGCCGGCATCGAGATAGCGTTGCAGAGAACGAACGAGCAGTTCCTGCGGTACACGGGGAAAAAAGCAAGCGACGACCTCAGCGACCTCCTTTCCGCTGTGGGCGTAGAGCCACTGCTGCATCTTTGCAAGTGCGTGGGTCACTGCGACAAATGCATCACGGTGTGCCGCGACTTTGCTCCGGGTTGCGATAAAGGCAGTGTAGACGGTTGGCCCCCGTGAACTGGCTGCATACAGTATTTCGCCGGCTCGATCTATTTCGGCCTGCGAAGCAAATGGCTCGAACGCTTGCATCACATCAAGCTGTTTGCCGCGCAGCGCCGCGTAATTATCCGGCATTGTTCGATCGGAAATTCTCGGGATCATTGCAGGATCAATACCGGCTTCGCGCAGATCGTGCTGCAGGCACATCCAGGGTGTCGGCACCTCCGAGACAGCAGCAAAACGCACGTGCGCAAGGTCCGCAAGCTCAAATCGCCTGGAATTGCCAATCAGAAAAAACGGGTCCCGGGATACAACCTCGCCAAAGCAGACCAAGGGACTTTGATCGTCCCGATCGTGCGCAGTCATCACGCGCATCGGACCGCCCCAGGTCAGATCAATCGCGCCATTTGCAAGATGGGCAATTGCATCGCCCGGTGCATCGCTGGAGACCAATTCGACATCGACGCCCTCATTCGCGTAGAAGCCAAGCGCGTGAGTGGCGTAATACGGCGCATAGAAGATCGCGCGGAAGTTCTCCATGAGTCTGATCTTCACGTCGGTCTCCAAAAATCGGTCAAATCTATTCCAAAGCCAGGCCGGAGGACTTGATCGGCCCGGCCCACTTGGCGATTTCGCCGCTGACGAACCGGGCGAGATAAGCCGATGATCGCCGCTCGTCAGCGACGAGATCAATGCCGTTTTCCTTGAAGCGTTTTTGCGCCGCCGGATCGTTCATGGCCGCGACAGTGGCGTCGTGCAGCCTTTGGACGATAAAGGCGGGCGTGTCCTTGGGCAGGAAGAGTGCGCTCCAGTTGGATGCCTCGAAATCAGTCAATCCCTGCTCATGCGCCGATGCCAGATTTGGCAAGTTAGGTGAGCGCCCGCGGCTCAGTATGGCAATCGGCTTGATCGCGCCGCTTTCAATTTGAGGAATCGCGGCCGGAGTATCGATGCAGAGATAGTCGACGCGTCGGGCTATCAGATCCTGCATCGCCAGCGCGCCGCCACGATATGGGACATGGGTGACATCGACGCCGATTCGCGCGTTGATCAATGCGCAGCCGAGATGGGTGGCGGAGCCTGCGCCTGCCGAAGCAAATTGCATCGTCTTCTGGTTGGCCTTCGCGTAGGCAATGA
>DATNMT010000305.1:0-3750 GCA_035602495.1 Bradyrhizobium sp. | reverse complement strand
TATGGTCAGATCAGGTCGCGGCCGTTCGCATCGACCGCGGGCATCGCAGGGGTGGCGCCTGCCGGCATATACGGAGGCATCCTCCGTTTCGCAAGGGGATGGACAACCGCAGCCTGAGCCAGAAAAATGCCCGCCGGTTTTCCGAAAACATCGCGGTTAAACAAAGAGATGAGATGACCGCCGGTTCAATCTCAAGAGAACGTGATTAGATCATTCGCGATGGCAAGCCACTCCGCAGCATCCATTCGCAAGCCCCGCGCCGACGCGGTTCGCAATCGCGAGCGCGTGCTGGAGGCGGCCAAGGCCGTGTTCAGCGCCGGTGGTCCGGATGCGAGCCTGGAGGCGGTGGCCAGGCGGGCCGGCGTCGGCATCGGAACGCTTTACCGCCATTTCCCGACGCGCGAAGCCTTGTTCGAGGCGGTCTATCGGCGCGAGGTCGACCAGCTCGGCGAATTGGCGGAAGCGTTGAAGGGCGCCGCGCCGGTCGACGCGCTGCGTCGCTGGCTGCGCTCCAATGTCGAATTCGTCGCCACCAAGAAGGGCATGTCGGCCGCGCTGGCGCTTGCCTTCAACGCGTCGTCGGATCTCTCGGCCTATTCCTTCGACCGGCTGACCAAGGCTGTCGGCGCCCTGCTGGACCGTGCCGTCGCGGCCGGCGAAATACGCGCCGACATCAGCCCCGAAGACCTGCTGCGGGCCCTGGTCGGCATGTGCTACATGCACGACCAGCCCGGCTGGCAGAAGAGCGTGGTGCGGCTATTGGACGTGTTCGTCGACGGCCTGCGCGTGAAAAACAGGATCGACGGAGTTGGCAAGCGGGCGCCACCGCGCGACCCCAAGGAGGGCGCGAAGGCAATACCTCGGCGACAAGCACCGCGCACAGGCCGCAAGTGACGTGAAGCAAATATCAGGTGATCGCGATATCGCCGAGGTAAAGGCCGAAAACCAATTTCACTCTCGGTCGTATCTCTCTTGAGACTTTCAAACTCCGGATCATCCAGCACCCATGACCACGCCCGGCGGCAGCGACAGTTTCTACAGCACCATTCCGGTGTTTCGCGGCTTTGGCAGCCTGATGGACCCGGCACTGTATTCGCCGCTGCCGGACGACTGGAGTATCGGGGTTGCCGATATCGTGGAATCGACCAAGGCGATCGCGCAAGCCCGCTACAAGGCGGTCAACATGGCGGGCGCTGCCGTGATCGCGGCGGTCACCAATGCGCTCGAGGGACGCGAGTTTCCGTTCGTGTTCGGCGGCGACGGCGCCAGCTTTGCGGTAGCGCCGGACGATCTCGATCGCGCCCGCGGCGCGCTGGCGGCGACCGCCAGCTGGGTCAAGGACGATCTCGATCTGGCGATGCGGGTGGCGCTGGTGCCGGTCAAGGCGGTGCGGGCGCAGGGTCTCGACGTCCGCGTCGCCCGGTTCGGGCCGTCGGCCAACCTGTCCTATGCGATGTTCTCCGGTGGCGGTCTCGGCTGGGCGGAAACCGCGATGAAGCGCGGCGAATTCGCGGTCGCGGCCGCACCGTCCGGCACCCAGCCCGATCTCACCGGGCTGTCGTGCCGGTTCGAGGAGATCCCCGCGGTGCACGGCCTGATCCTCTCGGTGCTGGTGGTGCCGATGCGGGGTGCCGACGCGAGCGCGTTTCGCAAGCTGATCGAAGACATCATTGCGCTGGTCGAGCGCAGTCCCGATGCGGGGCGGCCGGTGCCCGCTGGCGGCCCGCCGCTGAAATGGCCGCCGGCCGGCGTCGACTACGAAGCGCGCGCACAGCGCGGCGGATCGCTGTTCAAGCGGCGCGCCGGCGTCCTTGCCCACACGCTGTTTGCCTATCTTATTATGCGCTACGGCATCAAGGTCGGCGGTTTCGTGCCAAAGACCTATGTGCAGCAGGTGGTGGAGAATTCCGACTTCCGCAAATATGACGACGGACTGCGCATGATTCTCGACTGCACGCCGGAACTGGAGCGCGCGCTGACCCAGCGGCTGGCGCAAGCAGCTTCGGCAGGCGTGGCACGCTACGGCCTGCACCGGCAGGATGCGGCGATGATGACCTGCTTCACGCCCTCGGCGCTGCGCAGCGATCATGTGCATTTCATCGACGGCGCCCGCGGCGGTTACGCCTCGGCGGCGACCGCGTTGAAGGCGATGGCGGCCTAGCTCCTCATGGTGAGGAGGCGCACGTGTGCCATTTCGGCCGTCATTCCGGGGCGATGCCAACGGGTCCGCGCAAAGCGCGGCCCGATGACAGGCTCCGCATCGAACCCGGAAATCTGGAGATGGTTCGCGCTAACGCGCGCCCCGGAACGACGTGCTTCCGGATTCCCGCTCAGCGCGCCGATCGCGTCCAGGTTTCGCCGCCGCACAGCGCGCCGACGCAGCCTTCGACCCTCAGCGTGTCCGGGCCTGACACCGCAACATTGCTGGCGTAGCTGTTGCCGTCATCGGCGTTGTAGATCTGGCCGGACCATCGATTCGGGCCAGAGGCGCGCATGTCGCTGAACAGTGGCAGCCCGATCATCGGGCGCCTGGCCAGCGAAGGGTTGGGGTTCTTGTCGTCGACCTGGGGCTTGCCGGTCGCGGGATTGATCGGATCCTTGAGCCAAACCACCACGCCGCAAATGCCGCCGCTGCACCGGCTGACGCGCACCTTGGCGTCGCCCGCCTGCGTCAGCCAAATACCGCTTACTTCGCCGCCGCTCTCCTGCGCCTTTGCCGGCGTCGCCCCCAGCAATGCCGCCAGAAGCGCAATCAAGAAGCCAAATCTGCAAGCCATCGAGTCCCCCAAAAAGCAGGCCTGCATAGCAGTAAATGCAATTTGTGCAATGCCATATTCGCTGGTTGAGGGTGCAGCTTGCGAGCGCCTCCCGACCTTGACTTGATTAGTGAAAACGCCTTCGAATCAGTTGTCCCAGCGCGTGAAGCGCACGGAGGCGGCGGTGCCGAGGCCGAGCACGACCATGGACGCGGCAACCAGCGCGAATAGCGTCCAGGCCGGCGCGTCGATCGAGGCCAGCCACCATCCGCCGATCGCGACTGTGAGAAGCCGCCCGCTATAAGCCAGCACCGGACCTCCGACCTTCGCAGCCCCCTGCGAGGCGAAATAGAGGCAGGCGCCGATCCCGAAAAAGACGAAGGCCGGGCCGGCCCAGGCGAAATAGGTATTGGCCGCCGCCGTGACGCCGGGATCGCTGGTGAACAGCGATACCCACAGCGAAGGTTTGATCGCCACCACCAGACCGACCAGCCCGACGGTCAGGCCGGACGCGGCGGCCGCGGTCCACGCCACCTGACGCGCCCGCGTCACCAGGCCCGCGCCGATCGCCATCCCGACCATCGGCACCGAGGCCACTCCAAACGCGAATGCAATCGGCGTCAGCAGGAATTCGAGCCGCGAGCCCATGCCATAGCCGGCCAGTGTCTCGGTGCCGAAGCCGGCAAGGATTTTGGTGAAAATCAGGATGGTCAGCACGCTCTGCAGCGGCGACAGGCAGGCGATCGCGCCGACCTTGAGAATATCGATGAACATGCCGCGTTGAAACGTGAAGGCTGCGAAATTGAGCCTCAGCCGGCTGCGGCCGCTGACGAGATACCAGATCAGGAATATGGCCGCCAATACGAACGCGGTGAGCTGGCCCGCGGCAACGCCGCGCATGCCGAATTGCGGCAGGCCGAACAGACCGAGGCCGAGCGTGCCGCCGACCAGGATCTGGACCAGCGCCGCGACGATCAGGGTCATTGACGGCAGC
>DATNMT010000293.1:0-2373 GCA_035602495.1 Bradyrhizobium sp. | reverse complement strand
CCATTGCGGCCAGAACCGGCCGCATCGACGGCAAGCGGATCGGGGCCATCGCCGGCGATCTTGCCGCTGTCGAGGAGATGTTTGCGCTGAAGGATCTCCTGGCCAGATGCGGGTCGGTCAATCTTGCGACCCAGGGCGGCGATGCCTTCACCAAAGCCGGTCGCGCCTCCTACATGTTCAACCCAACCATCGCCGGCATCGATCAGGCCGATGCGCTTCTGATCGTGGGCTCCAATCCGCGCAAGGAAGCCGCCGTTCTCAACGCGCGCATCCGCAAGCGCTGGCGCTCGGGCCAGCTCAAGATCGCCGTGGTCGGCGCCAAGGCCGACCTGACCTACACTTACGACTATCTCGGCGCCGGCACGGATTCGCTGGCCGATCTCGCCGCCGGCAAGCATTCCTTCGCGGACGTTTTGAAGAGTGCGAAAAACCCGATGGTGCTCGTTGGAACTGGCGCGGCGGCGCGGCATGACGGGCCGGCGGTTCTGGCGCTTGCGGCCAAGCTCGCCGCCGATTTCGGCATGGTCAAGGAGAGCTGGAACGGTTTTGCGGTGCTGCACGACACCGCCTCGCGGGTCGGCGCGCTGGATATCGGCTTTGCCGGCGGTGCGGGCGGACTGAACGCCGCACAGATGACGACTTTCGGCACGCTCGACCTGTTGTTTCTGCTCGGCGCCGACGAGACCAAGGCGGCGGATGGCACTTTCGTGGTATATATCGGCACCCATGGCGATCGTGGCGCGCATCGCGCCGACGTGATCCTGCCGGGCGCTGCCTACACCGAGAAATCCGGCATCTACGTCAACACCGAAGGCCGGGTGCAGATGGCCAACCGCGCGGCGTTTCCGCCGGGCGAGGCGCGCGAGGACTGGGCGATCATCCGCGCGCTGTCGGAGGCGATCGGCAAGAAGCTGTCCTACGATTCGCTGGCGGCGCTGCGGCAGGCGCTGTTCAAGGCCGCACCGCATCTGATGCGGATGGACCATATCGCGGCCGGCAACGCCGCCGACATCAAGACCTTGGCCGGCAAGGGCGGCAGCGTCGAGAAGACGGCATTCAAGTCCTCGGTCGAGGATTTCTACCTGACCAACCCGATCGCGCGCGCCTCGGCGGTGATGGCGGAATGTTCCCGGCTGGCCTCCGGGCAGATGCTGACGGCGGCGGAGTGAGCGTGACCTGATGGATGGATTTTTCGCAAGCGCATTCTGGACCGGCTTTCTCTGGCCGCTGATCGTCATGGTCGCGCAGAGCGTGCTGCTGCTCGTCGTGCTCTTGATCGCGATCGCCTACATCCTGCTCGCCGACCGCAAGATCTGGGCGGCGGTGCAGATCCGGCGCGGACCCAATGTGGTCGGACCCTGGGGCCTGCTGCAGTCGTTCGCCGACCTCCTGAAATTCGTCCTGAAGGAGCCGATCATTCCCTCCGGCGCCAACAAGGGCGTGTTCCTGCTGGCGCCGCTGGTCAGTTGCGTGCTGGCGCTGGCGGCCTGGGCGGTGATCCCGATGGATCTCGGCTGGGTGATCTCCGACATCAATGTCGGCGTCCTCTACATCTTTGCGATCTCCTCGCTGTCGATCTACGGCATCATCATGGCGGGCTGGTCCTCGAACTCGAAATATCCGTTTCTCGCCGCGCTTCGCTCGGCGGCACAAATGGTCAGCTACGAAGTCTCGATCGGCTTTGTCATCATCACCGTCTTGCTGTGCGCCGGCTCGCTCAATCTGTCGGCGGTGGTCGAGGCGCAGAATACCCACGGGCTTGGCAGTTTGATCGGCCTGCCGAAGCTGACCATCCTGAACTGGTACTTCCTGCCGCTGTTTCCGATGTTCGTGGTGTTCTACGTCTCGGCGCTGGCGGAAACCAACCGTCCGCCGTTCGATCTGGTGGAAGCCGAATCCGAGCTGGTGGCGGGCTTCATGGTCGAGTACGGCTCGACGCCCTATCTTTTGTTCATGCTCGGGGAATATGTCGCGATCACCACGATGTGCGCGATGGCGACGATCATGTTCCTCGGTGGCTGGCTGCCGCCGATCGCGCTGCCGCCGTTCACCTGGGTGCCCGGCGTGATCTGGTTCGTGCTCAAGGTATTTTTCATGTTCTTCATGTTTGCGATGGCGAAGGCGATCGTGCCGCGCTACCGCTACGACCAGTTGATGCGGCTCGGCTGGAAGGTGTTCCTGCCGTTGTCGCTGGCGATGGTGGTTGTCGTCGCCGGCGTGCTGCATTTCGCGGGGATCGCCCCGCAATGAGGTCGCCATGAGTGTCAATGTCAACGCCACCGCCCGCTCGCTTCTGCTGTCCGAATTCGTATCGGCGTTCTTCCTCGCCATGCGCTATTTCTTCAAGCCGAAGCCGACGCTGAACTATCCGTT
>DATNMT010000273.1:0-14634 GCA_035602495.1 Bradyrhizobium sp. | reverse complement strand
CGACTTTCTCGTTGCGCGCGGCGGCGTCCGCGATGCGCTTGGCGGCCGCTTCCATTTGCGTCACGGTATGGGGATCGGGCATCAATTTGCGGATGGTCGGATCGAGAAAATCCTCGACCGCGTCGATCTCGACGTCGCGTCCGGCCAGCACCCGCGCCAGCATTTCCGGCAATTGGTAGCGCTGCACGATTGCCAGCGCCCGCGCCGCCCCGCGCGCATCGACCCGGTCGCGCCACAGCTTTCCGGTCAAGGAATGCGCGACGCCAAGAAACGCCTGAGGCGTTTCGATGGGCAATACGGTTGCGGGAAGCGTCATGATGCTTTCCAGCAGGTAAGCACGAAGCGCGACGCTTCAATGATTCGCGGATGCGCGCCAGAGCTTAGCACCCCATCCGCTCGGCTATCCCGTTAAAATCCGCGGCCACGATATCCCAATCGCCCTTGGCCTCGAAATCGTATTTCTGCAAGGGACCGTATTCGGTCGGGCGCGCGACGAAGGCGGTTTTCAGGCCCAGTTTCTGGGCGGCCTTCAAATCGTGGTTGTGAGCGGCGACCATCATCACCTGCTCGGGCGGCAGGCACAACAGCCGGGCGGCGCCGAGATAGGTTTCGGGATCGGGCTTGTAATGTTCGAACAGTTCCGCCGACAGGATCAAATCCCACGGCAGCCCGGCGTGTTTGGCCATCTCGGTCAAGAGCGCCACATTGCCGTTGGAGAGCGGGCCGATGATGTATTTTGTCTTCAGCCGCGATAGCCCGGAGACGCTGTCCGGCCACGGGTTGAGCCGGTGCCAGCCCATGGTGAGGTGATGCAGGTCGGCGTCGGTCAATCCGGTGATCGACAATTGCGCGACCAGTTTTTCCAGCGAGCGGCGGTGCAGCACGTCGAGGATGACGTAGCCGCCTTCGGGGTGCTTACGCACCTCGTCCATCGAGGCGGCGTAGACCGCGCGCCAGCCGTCGACCAGCGCGGTCCAGTCGCCCTTGATGCCGCGGCTCGCAGACCATTTGGTGAAATCGGCGATCAGGCTGCTGCGCCAGTCGACCACGGTGCCGAACACGTCGAACACCAGCGCCTTTACCCCGGAGATGTCAGACATTTTCATTCCCCTGCTTTATCAACTTTGTCATTCCGGGATGCGCCTCTTGGCGCAGGCCCGGAATCCATAACCCCCGATCGTGGTTATGGATTCCGGGCTCGTTCGCTTCGCTCACGCCCCGGAATGACGATTTGTTGTTATCGTCTCATCCACTCAATCCAGATGGAATTTTTCCAGCTGGCGGTGCTCGGCCTTGATGTAGCGCACCGTGCCGGTGACCGAGCGCATCACCACGGTCTCGGTCTCGATGACATCCTTGCGGAATTTTACACCCGACAGCAGCGAGCCGGTGGTGACACCGGTCGCGGCGAACAGACAGTCGCCCCGCGCCATGTCCTCGATGCCGTAGATCATGCGGGGATCGCTGACGCCCATCTTGGCCGCGCGCTCGCGCTTCTCGTCGGTGTCGAGAATCAGCCGGCATTGCATCTGGCCGCCGATGCAGCGCAGCGCTGCCGCCGCCAGCACGCCTTCGGGCGCGCCGCCGGTGCCGATATACATGTCGACGCCGGTATTATCGGGATCGGCGCAATGGATGACGCCGGCGACATCGCCGTCGGTGATCAGGCGGACCGCGGCGCCGGTCGAGCGCACGCCATTGATGATATCGGCGTGACGCGGGCGATCGAGCACCAGCACCGTGATGGCGGAGGCATCGACCCCCTTGGCCTTGGCGAGGCGCCGAACATTGTCGGCAGGTGAGGCGTCGAGTTCGACCACCCCCTTCTTGTAGCCCGGGCCGACGGCGATCTTCTGCATGTAAACGTCGGGCGCGTGCAGCAGCGTGCCGCCATCGGCCATCGCCATGGTCGCGATCGCGCCCGGCATGTTCTTGGCGCACAGCGTGGTGCCCTCGAGCGGGTCGACCGCGATATCGACCTGCGGGCCGGCGTTCATGCCGACTTTTTCGCCGATGAACAGCATCGGCGCCTCGTCGCGCTCGCCCTCGCCGATCACCACGGTGCCCTCGATCGGCAGCTTGTTGAGTTCGCGACGCATGGCATCGACGGCGGCCTGGTCGGCCGCCTTCTCGTTGCCGTGGCCGCGCAATCGCGCCGCCGACACCGCCGCGCGCTCCGTCACCCGCACGATTTCGAGCGTCAGAATCCGCTCCAGCAAGAGCTGCGGCGGAACGGAAATATGGGTCGACATCTCAAAACTCCTTGAAACCTCTACAACGGGTCTTGCGGCCCGCCATCAATCGTTCCGCGCGGTCACCGTCCGGTCCACGCGCTAGTTTTTCTCGATCCGTATCACCTGCGGCCGGCCGGAGATCACCTTGTCGCGCTGCACCGCCTCCAGCGCGCGATAGACCGCGTCCTCGCTGGTGGCATAGGTGATCAGGATGACCGGCACCCGGGAAGCTTTCCCGTTGGGGGCGCTCGCGTCAACGCCATCGGGATGGCGCTGCACGATCGATTCGATCGAGATCTTCTGTTCCGCAAGCCGGGTGGCGATCGCCGCCGCCGTGCCGGCCAGATCGCGCGCCATCAGGCGGATGTAATAGCCGCCTTCGTGGCGCTCCATCGGCGCCTTTTTGATCGCGCGCAGCTGCGCCACCGGACGCCCGAACGGCCGCGCGCGAATGCCGCGCGCGACGTCGGCGATATCGGCGACCACCGCCGAGGCCGTCGCAGCCCCGCCTGCGCCCGGGCCGACCAGCGTGATCGGCGGAAAACCGTCGCCATCGATGGTCACGGCATTGGTGACGCCCATCACCTGCGCGATCGAGGACGATTTCGGCACCATGGTCGGATGCACGCGCTGCTCGATGCCTTTGGCGGTCCTGACCGCAACCCCGAGCAGTTTTACGCGAAACCCAAGTTCCTCCGCGGCGCGCAAATCTTCCGGCGCGATCGAGGAGATGCCTTCGACATAGACCGTGCTCTGCGCGACCTTGGTGCCGAAAGCGAGGCTCGCCAGGATCGCTAGCTTCTGCGCGGTGTCGTGACCGTCGACGTCGAACGACGGATTGGCCTCGGCGTAACCGAGGCGTTGCGCGTCCTTCAGACATTCCGCGAACGATAACCCGTCCTGTTCCATCCGGGTCAGGATGTAATTGCAGGTGCCGTTGAGAATGCCGTAGACGCGATGGATGTCGGTGCCCGCAAGACCCTCGCGCAGGGTTTTTACAACGGGAATGGCCGCGCCGACTGCAGCCTCGAAATTCAGCGCGCCGCCGTGCTTCTCGGCTGCCTTCGCTAGCCGCAAGCCGTGTTTGGCGATCAGCGCCTTGTTGGCGGTGACCACCGACTTGCCGGATTTCAGCGCCGTCTCGATCGCCGACAGCGCCGGCTCGCCGGAGCCGCCCATCAATTCGACGAAGCAGTCGATGCCGGGATCGCTGGCCAGCGCCAGCGCGCTCTTCGCCCAGTCGATGCCGCGCAGATCGAGCCCGCGCTTCTTCACTTTCGAACGCGCGGTGACCGCGACCACGCGCACGCCCCGTCCGCAGCGCGCCGACAGCGTGCGGCCCTGGCTCTCGATGAGGCGGACCACTTCGGCGCCAACGGTGCCGAGTCCCGCAATACCCACTCTCAGGGGTGCGACCATGAAGAGAAAAACCTGCCGAAGGGACGATGATTTATGGGCATGATCCGATCCGAAAACCGTCTCCATCCTCGGGTCAAGCCCGAGGACATGCTTTTCGGGATCATGCCTATCGCCGGTTGGCGAGAGGAACCACGTTGTGCAACGTTTCAATGCCGGTTTCAAGGAAGCGGCGCACCCCGCGCGCGGCCTGGCGGATCCGTTGCTCGTTTTCCACCATGGCGATGCGAACATAGCCCTCGCCATGCTCGCCGAAGGCGACACCGGGCGATACCACGACGCCCGATTTTTCGACCATCAAGGTCGCAAACTGCATGCTGCCGACGCCCCGGAAGGCTGGCGGCAGCGGCGCCCATGCGAACATCGAGGCCTCCGGCGGCGGGATCTCCCATCCCGCCCGGCCGAACGATTCGACCAGCGCATCCCGGCGTTTGCGGTAGGTGTCGCGCATATCGCGGATGCAGTCCTCGGGACCGTTCAGCGCCGCGGTCGCAGCGACCTGGATCGGGGTGAAGGCGCCGTAATCGAGATAGGATTTCACCCGCGCCAAAGCCGCAATGATGCGGTCGTTGCCGACGGCAAATCCCATGCGCCAGCCGGCCATCGAAAACGTCTTCGACATCGAGGTGAATTCCACGGTGACGTCGATCGCGCCAGGAACCTGCAGCACCGAGGGCGGCGGATTGTTGTCGTCGAAATAGACTTCCGCATAGGCAAGATCCGACAGGATGAAGATCTCGTGCTTCTTCGCAAAGGCCACCAGATCCCGGTAGAAATCGAGGCTCGCGATATAGGCGGTCGGATTGGAGGGATAGCAGACCACGATTGCGAGCGGCTTCGGGATCGAATGAATGATGGCGCGCTCGACCGCCTCGAAGAATTGCGGAGTCGGCTCCGACGGAACCGAGCGGATCACCCCGCCCGCCATCAGAAATCCAAAGGCGTGGATCGGATAGCTCGGGTTCGGGCATAGCACGACATCGCCGGGCGCGGTGATCGCCTGCGCGACGTTGGCAAACCCCTCCTTCGAGCCCAGTGTCGCCACGACCTGGGTCTCCGGGTTGAGCTTCACGCCGAAACGCCGGCCGTAGTACGCCGCCTGCGCCTTGCGCAGGCCGGTAATGCCGCGCGACGCCGAATAGCGGTCGGTCCGCGGCTTGCCCAGGGTTTCCTTGAGCTTTTCGATGACATGGGGCGGCGTCGGCAGATCCGGATTGCCCATGCCGAGGTCGATGATATCGGCGCCGGCATTCCGTGCGGCCGCCTTGGCCCGATTGACCTGCTCAAACACGTAGGGCGGCAAGCGGCGGATGCGGTAAAATTCTTCCATGGAACCTCGCTCCGGCAACCGGCAGCACGGAATCACCGACATCGCGTTGCTCGAAACCGAACCCGGTTTCGTCCAGAAATCGCGCTAAATCAACATCTTAGGGCGAATTCGGGCGCAAAATCGATGTCTTCGCCCGATTTGCGGTTGAATTGGGTTCTTTTACCACGGACGCCTTGCCGCGCCAGCCGTTACGGCTATTTCGGCGGCGAGTTTTGCGCAGCCGCGGCCGAGGCCTGGCGGTCGCGTGCGGCGGCGAGTTCGGCCTCGATCTTGGCCCGCTCCGCCGGCGGCAGCGCCGCTTCTTCGCGATCGGGCGGAATATCGTGCACCGGGAGATAGGCGCCGGCTTCCTTCGGACGCGCGGGTGCGTCGGCGGGCGTACCGATGATCGGCAGATCCGCAATCGACGTCGACGCGCAGCCGCCCAGCGTGAGCACCGCTGCAAGCAGCACTCCCAAGCCGGCTCCAAAGCCCAACGCCTTCCTTACTCGATCCACCGACATCGGCCGCGAAGTTCCCACTTCACCGGTTTGGCTCTCGCCACCTGACACTTATTTCATCAGCATTGCATCATGCGCTCAAACCATTGTCGCCCGAAACGATTAAAGCCAATACACCAAATCGGACCGTTGGGGCCTCAATATGACGGAACCAAGATGCTTTGTCGCAGTGCAGCACATTTGATGCCGAGATCAACCTCGCACCTCTCATCATCGATCCACGCGGTGACGAACCCAAAATGAAACGATAGTGTTCGAACCATGAGCGACGTTACGATCCAGACCCAGGCCGAAAAAAAGTTCGATCCCGAAGCCTTCGCGATGAACCTCGCGCGGGCGATGGAGAACAGCGGCAAGGCGCTGGCGGCCTACCTCAAGCCGATCGAGAGCGGCGAGGTCAAGGACAAGCCGCCGAGCGAACTCACCGAGGTGATCAAGACCTTCACCGCGGTGGCGGAATACTGGATGTCGGATCAGGATCGATCGACCGACCTGCAGGCGAAGATCGCCAAGGCCTATCTCGATCTGTGGGGCTCGTCGGTACGGCGCCTCGCGGGCGAGGACGCGCCGCCGGCGATCACGCCGTCGCCGCGCGACAAGCGCTTCAGCGATCCCGAATGGAATTCGAACCAGTTTTTCGATTTCGTGAAGCAACTCTATCTGCTGACAACGGAGTGGGCGCACGATCTGGTGCGCAACGCCGAGGGTCTGGACCCCCACACCCGCAAGAAGGCCGAGTTCTACGTGCAGCAGATCACCAACGCGCTGGCGCCGTCGAATTTCGTTCTCACCAATCCGGAAGTGCTGCGCGAGACGCTGGCGTCGAACGGCGACAATCTGGTGCGCGGCATGAAGATGCTGGCCGAGGATATCGAGGCCGGACGCGGCACGCTGCGCATCCGTCAGTCCGATCCCTCCAACCTCGTGGTCGGCGTCAACATGGCGACGACGCCGGGCAAGGTGATTTTCCAGAACGACCTGATGCAACTGATCCAGTATTCGCCCACGACGGAAAATGTGCTGCGCACGCCGCTTCTGATCGTGCCGCCGTGGATCAACAAGTTCTACATCCTCGACCTCAAGCCGGAAAAATCCTTCATCAAATGGTGCGTCGACCAGGGCCTCACGGTGTTCGTGATCTCGTGGGTCAACCCGGACAAGAGCCTGGGGGCGAAGACCTGGGAAGACTACATGAAGCAAGGCCCATTGGCCGCGATGGACGCGATCGAGCGGGCGACCGGCGAGATGAAGGTCCACACCATGGGCTACTGCGTCGGAGGCACCCTGCTCGCCACGACGCTGGCCTGGCTTGCGGACAAGCGCCGGGTGCGCGCGACAACGGCGACGTTGCTGGCCGCACAGGTCGACTTCACCAATGCCGGCGACCTCCTGGTATTCGTCGACGAAAACCAGATCTCGGCACTCGAACGCGACATGCAGGCCTCCGGCGTGCTCGAGGGCGCCAAGATGGCGATGGCCTTCAACATGCTGCGCTCCAACGACCTGATCTGGTCCTATGTCGTCAGCAACTACCTGAAGGGGCAGCCGCCCTCTTCGTTCGACCTGTTGCACTGGAATTCGGACGCCACCCGGATGCCGGCGGCCAACCATTCCTATTACCTGCGCAACTGCTACCTCGAGAACCGGCTGTCGACCGGCAGCATGGTGCTGGACAATACGCTATTGGACCTGTCGAAGGTGAAGGTGCCGATCTACAATCTGGCGACCCGCGAGGATCACATCGCGCCGGCGGATTCGGTTTTGTATGGCTCGCAATTTTTCGGCGGGCCGGTGAAGTATGTGCTGTCGGGGTCCGGGCACATCGCCGGCGTGGTCAACCCGCCGTCATCGGGCAAGTACCAGTACTGGACCAACGACAATATCCGGGGTGTAACGCTTTCCGACTGGATCAAGGCGGCGCAGGAGCACAAGGGATCGTGGTGGCCCGACTGGCGTGACTGGCTTGAAAGCATCGACGCCGAACAGGTGCCGGCGCGCGGCGTCGGCACCGATGCACTGCCGCCAATCGAGGACGCCCCCGGCAGCTACGTCCGGGTTCGCGCATAGCGCAACGCCGCGCGCTTGGGTATAAAGCGGCCGTCCCGCCCGGACGGGATTGCAAAATCTGAACTTGAGGGGAAAATCCGATGACGCGCGAATTGTTCTGGCTGACGCTGACGGTCATTCTGACGGGATTGCTCTGGATCCCCTACATCCTCAATCGCTGTCAGGTTCGCGGCCTGTCCGGCGCGATGGCCAATCCGTCGCGCAACGCCAAGCCGCACGCCGAATGGGCCACGCGCCTGATGTTCGCGCACGACAACGCGGTCGAGAACCTCGTCATCTTCGGGCCATTGGTGCTGATCCTCAACGCGATCGACTATTCCAGCAAATGGACCGTGCTCGCGTGCGCCGTCTACTTCTGGGCCCGCCTCGCGCATCTTGTGGTCTACACCATGGGCCTGCCTGTGTTTCGCACGCTCGCCTTCACCGTCGGCTTCGTGGCGCAGGCCGTGCTGGCGCTGGCGATCTTCAAGGTGGTTTGAAAACCGAAGGGATCAGCGGCTCCTGCGGACCATGACGAACAGCATCGCGGCCTTTTCGTTGTCGAAGCCTCTGACTTCGCCGGTCTCGATCGACCATGAATCCCAGTCGCCGGCCTCCGAATAGGCCGCCCGCAGCCATTCGGGCGTTGGGTAGTTGTAATAGCGATTGAGCAAATCCCGCCCCTCGGCTGCGCCGGTCTTGAAGCTGGCGTAAAAATAGCCAGCGGGTTTGAGCGCGCGCCAGATCCGCGCCAGGACGTGCGCAAGCTCCGACCGCGGAACATGAAGCAGACAGGCGTTGGCCCAAACACCGTCATAGGCCTCGAATGCATCGAGGTCATGGAACAGCAGCGTCTCGACCGGGCGGCCGAGACGGCGCGACGCCACATCCGCCATTTCCGGCGATCCATCGGTTGGCCGAACATCGAATCCTGCGGCAAGCATTTGCGCCGAATCGCCGCCAGCGCCACAGCCGAGTTCGAGAACCGTTGCCCCGGGCGGCAGCAACGCGAGAAAGCGGGTTAGCCGCGTATGCTTCGTGATCTCGCGCGCGGCATACGCCTGCGCGTTGCCTCGGTAGAATCGAAGTGTTTCCTCGTCCACGATGGCCGCCTTGATCACGGAACGGCGCGATGTTGCCGGCTCGCGCTTCAGGTATCGGCAAAGCCCAGCATCAGCCGCATGTTCTGTACCGCGGCGCCAGAGGCGCCCTTGCCCAAATTGTCGAGACGCGCGACCAGAACCGCCTGATTGTATTTGTGGCTCGCAAAGACATAAAGCTCGAGCCTGTTGGTCTCGTTGAGCGCCTCAGGTTCGATGCGTCCGCTCTTTGCAGCCTCGTTGTCGAGCGGCATGACCGAGACGTAGCTGCTCCCGGCGTAACGCTTCGCCAACGCCGCGTGGAGATCGGCGCCATCAGGCTTGCCCGGAAGCGTGTCGAGATGCAAAGGCACTGATACCACCATACCCTGCCGATAGTTGCCGACCGAGGGAACAAAGATCGGCCGGCGCACAAGATTTGAGTAAAGCTGCGTCTCCGGCAAATGCTTGTGCTCGAAGCCAAGGCCATAGAACTCAAAGGCCGGCGCCGAGCCGTCTTCGAAACTCTCGATCATTGACCTGCCGCCGCCCGAATAACCGCTCACCGCGTTGATGGTGACCGGATAATCCGCTGGCACCAGCCCGGCATCCACGAGCGGCCGAAGCAGCGCCACCGCGCCCGTCGGATAGCAGCCCGGATTCGAGACTTTCCGCGCCACGCGTATCTTGTCCGCCTGATCCGGCGTAAGTTCCGGAAAGCCATAGGTCCAGTCGGCGGCGACGCGAAAGGCCGTCGACGCGTCCAGCACCTTGGGTGCTGCGGCTCCCATGCCGTCGATCAGCGCAACCGTCTCGCGCGCGGCTTCATCGGGCAGGCAGAGGATGACGAGGTCCACTTCCTCCATCAGCGCGCGCTTTGCCCGCGCATCCTTGCGCTTTTCCTCGACGATGCTCTTCACCACCACGTCGTTCTGCAGCCCGAGGCGCTCGCGAATGCCGAGGCCCGTCGTTCCCGCCGCGCCATCAACGAACACGGTGGGCTGCGCAGTGTCGCCGGTGATGTTGGGTTGGCCTTTCGGCATTTTGATTTCCGAGAGCGTCATGGCGTGCTCCTTCAATCCGCCACAGGCAGAGGCGCGGATGATTTGTAGTCCAACTGCGGCCGCAGCGCGACCATCTGTCTTCCGATATTCCGTGCGGCTTCGTCGCGCTGCTGCATGAGTTCCGAGGCAACCGCGGCGTGATCGACATCGGATTTGTGCTGGTTGAGCTTGAAACTGCCCTCGACCTCGTCGACCGACATCACCAGACCAACGATCGCCTTCTTCAGCATCTCGAGGCGTCCGGCCGTCACCTTCGATACTTTCCAAGGCACCTTTGGGGCGAGCCAGCCCTCGAATTTAGCGCTGAGCGCGTCCAGATGGGGTGCGAGTTCGGTATCGGATATCATCCGCACCGTGCCGGTGAGATGCACCGCCTGATAAAGCCAGGTCGGCACCTGGTCGGGCGAGGCGTACCAGTCGGCCGAAACATAGGCATCCGCACCCAGCACTGCGATCAGCCAGTGCGATTTGCCGTCCGCCAGTTTGACCAGCGGATTGTTGCGCGCGACGTGAAATGCAACCTGCGGCGTGCCGTCGTCGGCCGAGGTCAGGTAAAACGGCAGCGATGATGCGACCGGCTTCGAGCCGTCCCAGGCGGTGAACGTGCCGAAGCCGCGCGCTTGCGCGAACGCAAGGCACGCGGCGCGATCGGGCTTGAACATCGGAGGCGTATACATTTCAAACTCCTGCTTGACGTAGGAGCCGCCAGATCAGACCGCGTTTTTTGATGGAGGAGAGGCCGCGGGAGCAGATCCGGCGGCAGAGGCTGATATCTTAAACGCAGACATCCGCCCGTACCGCGAGAGCGCGGCGGCGGCGGGCGATGAAAATGGTCGCGGCGTTGTTCATGGGCGGGGCTATAAGGCCGCGGCCGGTCTTCGTCAAGGTCAAGCTCACCATCGCGGGCACAACTTGTAGCGCGCAAGACACAGGTGAACAGAATCGGGAATTCAACCGATATTCGGCTTGCCCGTCGGATCGACAACCTTGAAGGTCAAATTCGAAGAATCCGCGTTTTGGCAGTTCAGAGACCAGTTTTTATTATGCCCTTTTTTGCCTCGCCTGCACCTTCCACCCGTCAATCGTATCTTTCCGGTTCGTTCGCCAGGTTGGCGTGTTTTGGCGCGATGTTCGCGCCAGCCCTGCTGCTGCCGATCGCAGTGAACGCATTTCCTGCCACGCCCAGCGCCGGATGCACCCCCTCCCCCTACACCTCGGGGGATCTGAACTGCACGAATACGGGCACCGTCACCGCCAACGACGCTGACGGCATCGATGCGCCCGCGACCAATGGCAACGCCACCACCACCAATTCGGGTACCGTCAACACCAACGCCTACGTTTTCGGGATTCGGACCACGACCGACATCGGCAACGCCACCACCGCCAATACCGGCTCCGTCATCAATACCGGCGGCGGTTTCGGCATCCAGACATCGACATTCGCCGGCAATGCAACCACCACCAATTCCGGCACCATCAGCGTAACCGGATCAACCCAACCGCCCACCGGGCCAAGTCCGGCCTTCACTTTCGGTTCCAATTTCGGCATCCAGACGTCGGCCGTCATAGGCAACGCGACGACAAATAACACCGGCACCATCAACGTCAGCGGACCCGGCAACAATTTCGGCATCTTCACCGCGACGGGCTTCGGGACGCCCTTTACCGAGTTTGGGGCAAACACTGCGATCGCGACGTCTACCGCAGCCACCACGACCAATTCCGGAAACATCAACGTCACCGGCAATTTCAGCACCGGCATCTTCACCGGAGCAGGCTTTTCGCAGCCCGTCACCCTGCCCGCCGACAGCGCCAGCACGGCCCCCGCCGCCACAGCCACGACAACCAATTCCGGCAACGTCAATGTCACCGGCATCGGCGCCGTCGGAATCAACACGACGACCGCCGTGTTCACGACAGCGGCGACCGCCGCCATCATCATCCCCTTTACCGCCGACGCCATCACGACCAATTCCGGCAATGTCAGCGTCAACGGCACCGTCAACACCAATCCCGCTCCAGGCGTTTCCTTCGGCTTCGCCGGCGGCGCCACCGGCATCTGGACCGAGGCGACCTTCGGCAACGCCACCACCGTCAACAGCGGAAGCGTCAGCGTCACCGGCTTCAATTCCACCGGCATCCTGACCAGCACATTCACCGGCACCGCCACCACGATCAATACCGGCACCGTCAATGTCGTCGGTACCGCCAACAACGGTTTGCCGCCCGTATGTGCCGGCGGTTGTGGCAGCAATGTCGGCATCGCGACCACCGCGCTCAACGGCAACGTCACCGTCATCAATTCGGGGACCGTCAGCGTCACCGGCCCCAACAATGTCGGCATATCCATGTCCGCGTCCGGGACCAGCACCCTGGTCGATTCCGGCACCATCAGCGCGCCCGGCGGCGTCGCTATCGAGTTTGCCAATCCGCTCGATCCCGCGACGCTGACGCTGCAGCCGGGCACGTTCATCATCGGCATCATCAACATGATCGGCGCCGGCGACACCGTCAACGTCAACGCCCGCAACCTGAACCTCACCTTCAACACCCTTGCCGGCGTCACCGTCACCGGCAACCAGCCGTTCATCGTTTCCGGCAATCGCGTCGTCTCGGTCGATCCGACCGGCTTCGGGATCACCGACCGCTCCCTGATGGACTTCACCCGCGCGGTGTCGGCCATGCTCGGGGGCCGCGCCAGCGATGCGGCGGCGAGCGCCGGCGCTGGCCCCACCGCCAGCGGCGCGCTCGGCTTTGCCGGCTATGACGATTCGGCCTCGAGGTTCGAAGACGCCTTCGCGCAGGCGATGGGCTATGCCAAGGCCCCCGATAGCGCCATGCTGTTCAAGAATCCGACCGTGACCACCCCCGACGGCACCACGGTCTGGGCCAAGGGCTTTTACGGCCAGCGCACCCAACCGGCCGATGATACGGCCTTGCGCACCGTTAGCCGGTTCTATGGTGGCGCCATCGGCATGGACAGGCTGGTCCGGCCGGATTTGCGGCTCGGCGGCCTGGTTGGCGGCGGCACGATCAACACCTCGATCGATCTCAATTTCGGCAGCACCGCTAGCGACGTCGGATTCGCCGGTGTCTACGGCCGCAAGGATTTCGGAGCGGCTTTCGTCGACTTCGCCCTGCTCGGCGGCCACACCGCCAACCGCACCACGCGCAACATCAACAACAACCTCGTCGCCAACGGGATCGAAATCGCCACCGCGAGCTTCGGCGGCTGGTTCTTCAGCCCCGAGGTCGCGGCGGGCTATCGCTACGATTTCGCGCCGGGCTGGAGCGTGACGCCGGTGGCGCGGCTGCGTTATCTCGCCGCCAACTATGACGGCTTCACCGAGAGCGGATCGACCGCGAACATGACCGCGGCCAGCCGTACGCTGGAGAATGCCGAGGAGCGCGCCGAACTCACGCTGACCCGCACGATGTGGTCGGACGCCAGCCGCTTCCAGGTCGGGTTGACCGGGGGCGTGCTTGGCCAGCAGCGCACCGGCTCGGGCAACGTCAACGCCATCCTGCTCGGCCAGGCCCTGGCGTTCGCCACCCCCGGCAAGTCGAGCATCGGCGGCGGCTATGTCGGCGGTTCGCTCGACTGGCGCATGAAGAGCGGCCTGGCGCTGTTTGCGGCCGCCGAATACATCGCGATGTCGGACTCCAGCAACATCGTCACCGGCAAGGCCGGCCTGCGCTACGGCTTCTGAGCGGCCGCTTTGGCGGCCGTCTCAAATTGCGGAGCTCCTCAAGGCTGACCTCGCCTGCGCTAAATCGTCGGATTCCACGGTGCCGGAATCACCCGGTAGCCGCCGCCGTCCTTTTCGACGTGGCCGAGCCCGGGGAACGGATAGTGGAAGCCCTGCACCATCAACTTTTCAGCCACCACCATGTCATAGACGCGGCGGCGGGTTTTCTCCGCCACATCGGCGTCCTGGTCGAAGAAGGCGTGCCAGCCCGGATTGGTCGCAAACGGATTGGGATTGTTGGTGACGTCCGACTGGACGAACACTTTTCCGGAGCCGGACGACAACACGTAGGAGGTATGGCCGGGCGTATGGCCGACGCTTTCGACCGCGAGCAGGCCGGGTGCGACGTCCTTGCCCCATTCATAGGGCGTGACTTTCCGCTTCAGCGCCGCGTCGAAGACGTTGCGGTTATTCTTGAACAGGCCTTGCATGCGGCCCGCGGGCGCACGGCTCATCTCGCCGTCGTCCATCCAGAATTTCCATTCGGTCGCCGGCACCAGCACTTCGGCGTTCGGAAACGCCGGCGTCCCGTCGGCCGTCAGCAGCCCGTTCACATGATCGGTGTGGAAGTGCGAGATCACCACCATGTCGACCGCCTTGGGATCGAAGCCGGCGGCGGCCATGTTGTCGGCGAACTGTCCGGCGGCGCCCTTGCTGTTGACCTTCGCCACCGGGCCATTGCCGGTGTCGACGACGACGAGCTTGCCGCCCGTATTGAGCACCAGCGGCGCGAAATAGATCGTCATGATATCGCGCGGCAAAAACGCCTTCTCGAGCTCGGCATTGACCTCTTCCTTCTTCGCATTGGTGATGAAGGAATCCTCCAGCGGAAAGGTGTTGCGGCCGTCGGAAACCACGGTGACCTGGATGTCGCCGACCTTGTAGCGATAGAAACTCGGCGCCTGCTTGTCCGCCACGGGTGCTGCGGCGCTTGCGGGTATCGAAGGCAATAGCGGCGTAGCGGCGATCGCAGCGGCGCTCGCGAGTGCGTGACGTCGTGTCAGTTCCATGGTTGATCCTCCAGTGAGACGATGCTTTTTTGCGCGGTATCCCGCTTGCTGGTCTTGTCGCCGCAATTGATACCAGCGTTTACGCGGCGGCGCGACAAGGATGCGATTGCAACCGATAGTATTCGAGGGGATTAACACCCGCACTCCTTGCTTATTCCGGGCGGGCGCCAAGCAGCTTCAGACCGTACGCCACAGCCATTCGG
>DATNMT010000269.1:0-5464 GCA_035602495.1 Bradyrhizobium sp. | reverse complement strand
CCGCCGCTGGAATCCAGCACGATGGTGGCGCCGCCAAGTTCGCGACCGCGCGCGAAATCGTCGAAATCCTTGGGGCTGTCAGAGGTCACGATGCCGACCGCGCTGACCCAGCCGCCGCAATTCGGCTCGCACGCCACCCAGCTAAATTTCATCGGCAATTTGCGTTCTTCGAGGCCGATGCCGGCATGCGCCGTACCGCCCGGCATAGGCATCAAGCCGGGTAATGCGATGAGGGCGGCGGCGCCGAGCAGCATCCAACCTCGCGTTGCCGTCCAACGAGCGCAAACGGAGGCCAGATCGGAGATGCGGGCCGAGAGCGAGACGGCAAACAAGAAAACCCGCATCATGAGCCTGATTCCGTAACCCTGGCTGGCTATCGGGCGAGGTTGGCCGAGTCGCGAGGGCGCACACGCACGGGCGACAGTTCGTGCTGGCCGCCCGGCGGTACGGCTTCGGAATCGAACCTTAACCAGGGCTGATGCTTGGCGCGCCATTTCGGGCCGGGGCCACGCATGTAGTGCACTTCCGGCCGGTAGCTGTCGCGTATGTCGAGGATCAGGTTGCGAACGACGCCGGCGAAGTCAGAGACGGACTCCGTCGACTTGCGGGCAAAACCTGACAACGTGCTTGCGTCTGGGATTCTCATCGGCGGACTCCTCTCGCCACTGACACATCGGCGGTTACACCCGCAGCCTAATCATGGAGAGAGGGGTCGGACCATTGCACGGAGGGTTTGTCCGCACGCTACATTTGGCTGAGAAGGGCATACAAAGGTTTAGGATCGGGCAGCTGGGCCTTGCGACTGATGGCAACGTGTCGCCCGGGCTGTCTGATTTGCCCGGACGGGCCGTTTTCCAAACCGGCTGTCAAGCCCCGTTTGCAAAAATATTCTGTTTTTCGGAAGACCCAAATCACCTCTATATTCCCCGCCGTCCCGTCCCACAGAGGGGCGTTGCGCAACGTCACGAAACGCGGGGCGGGATGCGGTGGACGCTGTTAGTGCCGGTGACGAACGGCGCGAAAGCGGACGGAGAAGGCGTGTGGTCCTGACACCCCGACGCTGGTGTCAAGTCTGCGTGAAGTCGCGCAGGCGACGGTGGCCAAAAAGCCCGGCGCACCGGGGAGAGCGCGCAGTAACCCGTAAACCATTGCGTGGGGAATGCCGGGTGATTCCGGTGTGACCTGACTAACGCGTGTGCGTTTGTTTGTTACCATTGCACACGCGGCTATCGGGCGCATCGGGCGCCCGGCATTCCCTGCGCCCTCTGTTCTTCAGAGAGCGGGAAATCAAGGCAACCTCGGGCGTGGCACGCCGCGAGATCACGAAATCATGTCTCAACGGTGTTTGCGCCAACACGCTTGAGGCGCGCCCACGCGAACAGCGGTACCCCACGGCAAATCACTTATTCCGCGTTGCACGCGCATATTCTTGATTTGAAGTGTTCCATGTTCCGGTTCACCATAAGCCCCAAGGTCCTCTCGATGGATTGGATCAACAAAAGGGGAACGCGATGGCAAACCTCACTATCAACGGCAAAGCCTTCAATGTGGACGTCGAGCCGGATACGCCGCTGCTTTGGGCAATCCGGGAAAATATCGGCCTGACCGGCACCAAATACGGCTGCGGCATTGCACAATGCGGGGCCTGCACGGTCCATATCGACGGCGTCGCGACGCGCTCCTGCAGCGTCCCGGTCAGCGAGGCCGCCGGCAAACAGATCACCACCATCGAGGGGCTCGCGCCCGAGGGCGCCCTGCACAAGGTGCAGCAGGCCTGGATCGCCAACGACGTGCCGCAATGCGGCTATTGTCAGAGCGGCATGATCATGGCGGTGGCCGCCCTGCTCAAGGACAAGCCGAAGCCGACCGACAAGGACATCGACGAAGCCATCACCAATATCTGCCGTTGCGGCACCTTCCAGCAGGTGCGCGAGGCGATCCACGCCGTCGCGAACGCGTGAGGAGGCAGCCCATGAACCAGCACGTCAAACTCAACCGTCGCGCCTTCGTGATCGGCACCGCCGCTGTTGGCGCCGGCCTCGCGCTCGGCCTCGATCTTCCCTTCGGCGGCCCGGCCGTCGTGCGCGCCGCCGACGGCTCGCCGGAAGTCAACGCCTGGGTCGTGATCCGGCCCGACGACACCGTCGTCGTCCGCATCGCCCGCTCCGAAATGGGCCAGGGCACTCTCACCGGCCTGGCCCAGCTGGTCGCCGAAGAACTCGAATGCGACTGGTCGAAAGTCACCACCGAATTTCCGACGCCGGGCCAGAACGTCGCGCGCAAACGCGCCTGGGGCGATTTCTCCACCGGCGGCAGCCGCGGCATCCGCACCTCGCAGGATTATGTCCGCAAGGGCGGCGCGACCGCGCGGATGATGCTGGTGCAGGCCGCGGCCGACGAATGGAAGGTCCCGGTCGCGGAATGCACCGCCGCCAACAGCGTTATCACCCACACGCCGTCGGGACGCACCACGACCTACGGCAAGGTGGCCGAGGCCGCCGCCAAACTGCAACCGCCGGCCGACGTCAAGCTGAAGGACCCGAAAGACTGGAAAATCGCGGGCAAGGCGCTCAAGCGTCTCGACACCGCCGACAAGACCACCGGCAAGACCACCTATGCCATCGACGTCAAGCTGCCGGGCATGCTGAACGCCGCGATCAAGGATTGCCCGGTGACCGGCGGCAAGCTGAAGAGCTATGACGAAGCCAGGATCACGGGCATGAAGGGCGTCAAGAAGGTGGTGAAGGTCGGCGATAGCGCGGTTGCCGTCGTTGCCGACACCTGGTGGCACGCCAAGACCGCGCTGGATGCCTTGCCGATCGTCTGGGATGAAGGCGAAAACGCCAAGGTCTCCTCGGCCTCGATCGCGAAATGGCTGGCGGAAGGCCTCGACGACGCGCAGCCGGCCTTTGTCGGCAACCAGCACGGCGACGCCAAGGCGGCCTTCGCAAGCGCCGCCAGGAAGGTCGAAGCGGTCTACAATTATCCCTATCAGAACCACGCCACCATGGAGCCGCTGAACGCCACGGCGCTCTATACCGCGGACAAATGCGAGGTCTGGTGCGGCACGCAAAACGGCGAGGCCGCTTTCGCCGCGACGCTGGAAGCGTCCGGCCTGCCGGCCGACAAATGCGAGGTCTACAAGCAAATGGTCGGCGGCGGCTTCGGCCGCAGAGGTCAGACCGACTATGTCCGGCAGGCGGTCGTGATCGCCAGGCAGATGCCGGGAACCCCGATCAAACTGTTGTGGTCGCGGGAAGAAGACATGCAGCACGGCCGCTATCATCCGGTCACGCAGTGCAAATTGGTCGGCGCCTTCGATGCCGACAATAATCTGACGGCCTTGCAGATGCGGCTGTCGGGGCAGTCGATCCAGTTCAGCCTGCGGCCGGAAGGCCTGGTCAACGGCATGGATCCGGGTTCATTCTCGGGCCTCAATGCGACCGGCGAAGCCGCGTTCGGATACTCCATCCCCAACCTGCTGATCCAGCATGCGATGCGCAATCCGCATATCATTCCCGGCTTCTGGCGCGGCGTGAATATCAATCACAATGCGCTCTACCTCGAATGTTTCATGGATGAACTGGCGCATGCGGTCGGCCAGGATCCGCTCGCGTTCCGCCGCAAGCTGATGACCGATCATCCGAAGAACCTTGCCGTTCTCAACGCGGTCGCCGAGAAAATCGGCTGGGACAAGCCGGCGCCGCAAGGCATCTCGCGCGGCATCGCGCAGCACGCGGCCTATAACAGCTTCGTCGCCGCCGCGGCTGAAATCTCCGTCGTCGATGGCAACAAGATCAAGATACACCGCATCGTTTCCGCCATCGATCCCGGCTATGCCGTCAACCCGGCGCAGATCGACCGGCAGACCGCGGGTTCGTTCGTCTACGGCCTGACCGGGCTGATCTATGGCGGCTGCACGGTCAAGGACGGCGCCATCGAACAGACCAACTTCGATACCTACAATTCGATGCGGATCGCCGAAATGCCGAAGGTGGAATCGATCATCATGCCGAGCGGCGGCGGCCGATGGGGCGGCGTCGGCGAGCCGACCATCTGCGTCGCGGCGCCCGCGGTGCTCAACGCCTATTTCGCGGCCACCGGCAAACGCATCCGTTCGGTGCCGCTGCGGGACCAGAACATCACCTTCGCCTGAGTTTTCAAGCGGCGGCCTTCAACGGCCGCCGCTTTTCACCGGACCCTGCCGATGCACGCGCTGCGACCGATGACGCGGAGAAACGTCGTTCGCGGCATCGCTGCGGCGGCGGCATCTTTGGCCTTGCCCTGCCCTTCCCGCGCGCAAGGCTCCGCGCGAATCGTCGTGATCGGCGGCGGCTTTGGCGGCGCAAGCTGCGCACGCGCGTTGCGGCGGATCGACCCGCAACTGCAGGTGACGCTGATCGAACCCAACGGGATTTTTGTCGCATGCCCGTTCAGCAACGAGGTGATCGCAGGCCTGCGTGACATCGAGGCGCAGCAATTCAGCTACGACCGGATTGCGGCCGAAGGCGCGACCGTGATCGCGAAGGCCGCGGCGAAGGTCGATGCGAAAACGCGCACGGTCGGCCTCGCCGACGGCACGTCGCTCGCCTATGACCGCCTGGTGCTCTCACCTGGCATCGACCTGCGCTTCGATGCCTTACCCGGCTATGACGAAGCCGCCACAACAAGGATGCCCCATGCCTGGAAGGCGGGCGAGCAGACGATGATGTTGCGGAAACAGCTCGAGGCTATGGACGATGGCGGCGTGGTTGCGATCGCGGTGCCGGCGAGCCCGTCGCGCTGTCCGCCGGCGCCTTATGAGCGCGCCAGCCTGATCGCGCATTATCTGAAAGCGCGAAAACCGCGCTCAAAAATCCTCATTCTCGACGCCAAGGACGCGATTCCGCAACAGCGCCTGTTCGAGAATGCCTGGAAGGAATTTTATCCCGGGATGATCGAGCGGGTGTCGCTGTCGCAGGGCGGCCGGGTCACATCGGTCGATGCCTCGACCAATTCGATCGTGACGGATTTCGGCAACTACACCGCGCAAGTCGCCAATATCATTCCGCCGCAGAAGGCCGGCCGCATCGCCGGCATCGCCGGCGCCATCGACAATACCGGCTGGTGCCCGATCGACCCGGTGACGTTTGAGTCAAAACTCGTGCGGGGCATTCATGTCATCGGCGACGCCTGCTTTGGCGGCGTGATGCCGAAATCCGCATCTGCCGCGAATGCGCAAGGCAAGGCCTGCGCCGAGGCGATGGCGAGCCTGATCTCGGGCAAGCCGCCGGCGGCGGCAAAACTGGTCGGCGCCTGCTACAACACCGTCGCGCCCGGCTACGCCTTCTCGCAGTCGGGCACCTATCAATCCCGGGAAGGCCAGTTCGCCGAGGTCGAGGCGCTCGTCACAAGTCCGGTCGACGCGCCGCGTGAGCTGCGTGCGCGCGAGGCCGAGCAGGCGCAAGACTGGTACAAGACCATC
>DATNMT010000267.1:0-4725 GCA_035602495.1 Bradyrhizobium sp. | reverse complement strand
CACCCTCCTGATGATCGGGCTCGCCGTCCTGATTGTCAGGGACATCCTTGCGCGCCGCTGGGGCGCAGCCGCACCGCCGCCTCCCGACGTGACAGAGCGATGGCGCTGATGTAGCGAGGGGTTGCGCGAGCGCCGAAAAACCCCGTAAACCGCCCGAAATCCTTAAACCGAGGTCCCGATGCCCCGCCGTCTCATCTCCACCGGCTCGCCGTTTGAAAAGACCGCCGGCTTCAGCCGCGCCGTCATCGACGGCGACTTCGCCTTCGTTGCCGGCACCACCGGATATGACTACGCCACCATGACCATGCCCGCGGATGTCACGAGCCAGACACGGAACTGCTTCAAGACCATCGAGGCGGCGCTGACCGATGGCGGTTTCGCCTTGGCAGACGTCGTCCGCGCCACCTATTACGTCACCGATGTCAAAAACGCCGACGCCGTTCTGGCGGTTTGTGGCGAAAGGCTCGGCGACATCAGGCCGGCCTCGACGATCCTGGTCGTCGCGGCGCTGCTCAAGCCCGAGATGAAGGTCGAGATCGAAGTCACCGCCAAGCGGCGCGCCGCCTGATCCCTGATTGCCCCGTCGATTCCTTTTCCGGAGACAGAATTAAATGAGCCCGTCCGACCAGCAAATCCATGCCAAGATTTCCGGCCCCATTGTGATGATCGGCTTCGGCTCGATCGGCAAAGGCACCCTGCCGCTGATCGAGCGGCATTTTGCCTATGACAAATCGCGCTTTGTCATCATAGATCCGCACGAGGACGGCGAGCTGGCCAAACAGCACGGCGTGCGTTTCATCAAGCAGGCCGTGACCCGCGACAATTACCGCGAGGTGCTGGTGCCGCTGCTCACCGCCGGCGGCGGCCAGGGCTTTTGCGTCAACCTGTCGGTCGACACCTCCTCGGTCGACATCATGGCGATGTGCCGGGAGATCGGCGCGCTTTATATCGACACCGTGGTGGAGCCGTGGGCCGGCTTTTATTTCGACAAGGATATTGGCCCCGAGAAGCGCTCGAACTACGCGCTGCGCGAGACGCTGCTGGCGGCCAGGCGCAAGAGCCCGGGCGGTACGACCGCCGTTTCCACCTGCGGCGCCAATCCCGGCATGGTGTCCTGGTTCGTCAAGCAGGCACTGCTCGACATCGCCCGCGACACCAATACCCCGTTCAACGAGCCGAAGAGCCGGGAGGGCTGGGGCCAGCTCGCCCAGAAACTCGGCGTCAAGGGTATCCACATCGCCGAGCGCGACACCCAGCGCTCGAAGAAGCCGAAGCCGATCGACGTGTTCGTCAACACCTGGTCGGTGGAGGGTTTTGTGTCCGAGGGCATGCAGCCGGCCGAACTCGGCTGGGGCACCCATGAGAAGTGGATGCCGGACAACGGCCGCGCCCATACCGAGGGCTGTGGTGCGGCGATCTATCTGCTGCAGCCCGGCGCCAACACCCGCGTCCGCTCCTGGTGCCCGACGCCGGGCCCGCAATACGGCTTCCTCGTCACCCACAACGAGTCGATCTCGATCGCGGATTACTTCACCGTGCGCAACGGCGGCAACGTGGTGTACCGCCCGACCTGCCACTACGCCTACCATCCCGCCAACGACGCGGTGCTGTCGCTGCACGAAATCTTCGGCGCTACCGGCAAGATGCAGCAGAAATGGCACATCCTCGACGAGAACGAGATCGTCGACGGCATCGACGAGCTCGGCGTGCTGCTCTACGGCCATGCCAGGAACGCCTACTGGTACGGCTCGCAGCTCTCGATCGAGGAAACCCGCGCCATCGCGCCCTACCAGAACGCCACCGGCATGCAGGTGTCCTCCGCCGTGCTCGCCGGCATGGTTTGGGCGCTGGAAAATCCGACCGCCGGAATCGTCGAGGCCGACGAGTTGGACTTTCACCGCTGCCTCGAAATCCAGCGCCCGTATCTCGGCCCGGTAAAGGGTTTCTACACCGACTGGACGCCGCTCACGGACCGGCCGGGGCTTTTTCCGGAGGATATCGACGAGAGCGATCCCTGGCAGTTCAGGAACGTGCTGGTGCGGTGAGCCGGCACCGTCATTCCGGGGCGCGTCGAAGACGCGAACCCGGAATCTCGAAGTGGTGAAACGCAAGCCAATCTCGGGATTCCGGGTTCATCGCTCCGCGATGCCCGGAATGACGTCTCTCACTTCTTCATATAATCGAACGCCACCGACCCGAGCCCGAGCGTCAGATCCGCCTTGAAATGCAGCGCCGAGATCACCTCGCGCACCGGGAGCCTTGCCACATCGCAGAGCGCGTGCGGGAACAGGCCGAGCGCGGCGGGACCGGTCCAGGACTCTTTCAGGGTGATGTCTTCGAGCGAGAAGCGCACCAATTCACAGATCCGCGGACTGCCGTCGACGTGCGGAATGATCTTCAGGATGAAATTCGGCGCCTTCAGGCTTTTCAGCACGGCGTCATGATCGCAGGGACGGTGCTTGTAGCCCATGGTGGCGGAGGCGCAGAGCACCGAGCCGTAATGCAACGTACCCACCAGCACGTCGCTCTCGACCTCGATCTTCGGCCTCGCCAGTTTCTTCGGAAATCCCCAGAGCTCGCGGCCGCCGGCGATCGGCCCTTCGTCGTCCAGATACATCGCATGGGTATAGGCGCCGTCCTCGCCGTTCAGACGGACCGGGATCACCTGGCCGGTTTCGGTGTAATCGCCGAAGCCGGTGGAGTCGGGCATGCGGATGAATTCATATTTGACGACCGAGTCCGTGATCTCGAGCGGCTCCGGCACCACGGCGGCGAGCGCCTCCGGATCGGTGCGATAGGTGATGACGAAATATTCGCGGTTGAAGAAGCGATAGGGGCCGGGCGGAAACGCCGGGTTGGTCAGCGGCATCGAATAGGCGGTCCGCCGGACGTCGTCGATCTTCATGGCTGGCCTCATGCGTTATCTGCGCGATGAGCAATTATGCGGCAGCCAGGTGACACAAGCGAGACTGTAAAATCGGCAGCGCAATGTTGTCATTCCGGGATGGCCCGCAGGGCCAGACGTCAGATGTCCAATTGCACATCGGGGAATCTCGATGTGGAGGAAAGCATGCAAGCCAATCTCGGGATTCCGGGCTCGCGCTGACGCGCGCCCCGGAATGACGATGGTCATTTTTCCTTGATCGGCGGCGCCATCTTTTCGGCCGGCGCGGGCGGCAGGGCCGATTTCTGGCCTTCCTTCTGCGCCTGAACGTCGGGGCGCGCCGGCTCCGGCGCCGGCGTGGTCGGGCGCGCGCCGCCGGGTTTTGACTCGGCGGGGGCGCTGTCTTGCGTCGGCGGAGGCGAGGCCTGAAGCGGCTGAGTCGCCTGCGCGACCTGCGGGTTATGTGCCCGAAGCTCGGCCAACGAAAGCCCGCAAATCACGAGCCCGCTCGCGACCATTGCGGCCGCCAGCACAAAATCCTTCCGTCCGGCGCGTTTGCTGTCGTCAGACATCATGTTCACCCGCGAATTGTTCGCGGGATCAACGGACGCCGGAACGCATTGTTCCCGCGGGAACCGGTCCGCTACAGATCCAGCAACCCCGCGGTCCCGTCTTCCAGCGCGAACGCCAGCACCGTGCCCTTGGCGTTCCACGCCAGGCCTGCGACCGCGGCGGTGCCGCGGCGGCGCACCAGGATTTCGGCGCCGTCGGTCATCCGCACCATCAGGATGGTGCCGTCGCTGTAACCGCTCACGAGAACGTCCTGCTTTGGATGGCAGGCGACGGCGGCGACGCGGGCCTGCAGCGGCGCCAGCATCGCCGGCTCCTTGCCCATCGGGCCGTCCTTGCCGGCGAACGGCCACAGGATCACGCTATCGGCGCCCGAGGTCGCCAGCGCCTTGCCGCCCGTGCTCCACGACATCGAGCGGACGCGGCCGGGATAGCCGGTCATGCGCATGTGCCTGGTATCGGCGAGCCGCCAGCCATGCAGCGCCGGCTCGTGCATCGCCGTCACCAGAAATTTGTTGTCGGGGCTGAAGGCGACGCCAAGATGCGAGCCCGCCCATTCCAGGACTTCCGGCTTCGCCGCCATGTTCGGAAACCACAGCGTCACGCCGTTATAATGCGCCACCGCCAGCCGCAGGCCTTTTGGGGCGAACGCAAGCCCACCGACGGTGGAGGGCGCGTCGAGCGATTTTTCTTCGCCTCTGCCGCTGCGGATGAAGGCGGTCTTGCCGGCCGACCAGGCGAAGGCGCCGTCGGGATGCAGCGCGACATTGTCGATCCAGCGCCGCCTGGCGTCGGTCGCGAGCAGGCTGACCTCGCCCCTGGTGTCGAGCGCGACCAGTTTGCCGTCATCGCCGCCCATGACGATGCGCGCATCGTCGGCGGTCGCGCACAAGATGCCGCCGCTGTGGACGGCGACCGGCGCAACCTCGCCCTTCATGCTCGCCAGAAACACGTTTTCCTCGGCGCCGACGAAAGCCGCCTTGTCGCCGAGAAAATACACCGAGGTGACGGGCGCGCCGATCGTGACGGAGCGCACCTTGTCGGTGACCGACGCGATCGAGGCCGAATTGTCGCCGGGATCGAACTCGCTCATCACGTGGTAATACAGCGCTCAAAACCGTCGCGGATGGTCTGCTCCGGCAATTCGCGGCCGATGAAGACCAGCCGGCTCTCGCGCGTCTCGCCCTCTTTCCAGGCGCGCTGGTGATCGCCTTCCAGCATCATGTGCACGCCCTGGAAGACGTAGCGGTCGTCATCGTCGCTGAAGGCGA
>DATNMT010000263.1:0-5582 GCA_035602495.1 Bradyrhizobium sp. | reverse complement strand
GGGGAAAATCTCCGACAAGGACTGGGTCGATGTCGAGGCCGGCATCGCGCGCAGCTACGGCACCTGCATGACCATGGGCACGGCGTCCACCATGACCGCGATCGCGGAATCGATCGGCATGACCTTGCCGGGGGCGTCCTCGATTCCGGCCGCCGACGCCGGCCACATCCGCATGGCTTCCGAATGCGGCCGCCGCATTGTCGAGATGGTGTGGGAAGATCTGACGCCGCAAAAAATCCAGACCCGCAAGGCGTTCGAGAACGCCATTACGGTGGCGATGGCGATGGGCTGTTCGACCAATGCGATCATTCATTTGATCGCGCAGGCGCGCCGCGCCGGCGCCGACATCGGGCTCGACGATTTCGAGACGGCGAGCCGCAAGGTGCCGGTCATCGCCAACGTTCGCCCGAGCGGCGACAAATATCTGATGGAGGATTTTTTCTACGCCGGCGGATTGCCTGGCCTGATGGGCCGCATCAAGGATCACCTGCATCTCGACGCCATGACCGTGACCGGCAAGACGCTCGGCGAGAACATTGCCGGCGCCGAGGTCTACAATGACGACGTGATCCGCACGGTGGAAAACCCGATCTATGCCGAGGGCGCGCTTGCCGTGTTGAAGGGCAACCTGGCACCCGATGGCTGCGTGATCAAACCGTCGGCCTGCGAGCCGCGCTTCCTGAAGCACACCGGGCCTGCGCTGGTGTTCGACGATTATCCATCGATGAAGAAGGCGATCGACGATCCGAACCTGGATGTCACCGCCGATCACGTCCTGATCCTGCGCAATGCGGGGCCGCAGGGCGGGCCCGGCATGCCGGAATGGGGCATGCTGCCGATCCCGACCAAGCTGGTGAAGCAGGGCGTGCGCGACATGGTGCGGCTGTCGGACGCGCGCATGAGCGGCACCAGCTACGGCGCCTGCATTTTGCATGTGTCGCCGGAGTCTTACATCGGCGGGCCGCTGGCGCTGGTGAAGAACGGCGACAACATCACGCTCGACGTCGCCGCCCGCACCATCAATCTCGACGTGCCGGAGGCCGAACTCGCCAGGCGCCGCGCCGCATGGAAGCCGCCGGAAAGGCGCTTCGAGCGCGGCTATGGCTGGATGTTCACCCGCCACATCAAGCAGGCCAATGAAGGCTGCGATTTCGATTTCCTCGAGACGTCGTTCGGCGCGCCGGTCGATGAGCCGTCGATTTATTAAGCCGTCGTTCCGGGGCAAGGCGCAGCCTTGAACCTCAGATGTGCAATTGCACATCGAGGAACCTCGAGATTCCGGGTTCGCGCTTTGCGCGCCCCCGAATGACAAGGGGATGGAAAACAATGACAAAACTAACCGCCGCCACCCGCGAAAAACTAAGGACCGTCTCCACCGCGACGGTGGCGACCGCGCTGTTCAAGCGCGGTTTCCGCATTCAGATGATTCAGGACGTGCATCCCCTGAGCGCGGATCAGCCGGTGCTGGTCGGCGAGGCCTTTACCTTGCGCTACATGCCGGCGCGCGAGGACCTGAACAAGCTCGATGTGTTCCGCGACCATTCCCATCCGCAGCGCAAGGCGATCGAGGATTGCCCGCCCGGCGCGGTATTGGTGATGGACAGCCGCAAGGACGCCCGCGCCGCGTCAGCCGGCGCTATCCTGGTGACGCGCTTGAAGCAGCGCGGTGTCGCCGGCGTGGTCACCGACGGCGGATTCCGCGACTCGGCCGAAATCGCCAAACTCGGCTTTCCCGCCTATCACCACCGGCCGAGCGCGCCGACCAACCTGACGCTGCATCAGGCGATCGAGCTCAACGTGCCGATCGGCTGCGGCGACGCGCCGGTATTTCCCGGCGACGTCATCCTCGGCGATGCCGACGGCGTGATCGTGATCCCCGCACATCTGGCCGACGAGATCGCCAGCGAAGCCGTCGAGATGACGGCGTTCGAGGATTTTGTCACCGAGCAGGTGCAGGGCGGCCGCGGCATCTTCGGGCTTTATCCCGCGACCGATCCGCAGACGCTGACGGATTTTGCCAGTTGGCGGAAGATGAAGGGAAGGTAGTAGATTCGCGTCGTCCCGGACAAGCGAGCCAACGGGTCGGCGCGAAGCGCCGCCCGATGACAGGCTCCGCGAGCGCGATCCGGGACCCATAACCGCGGGCCTTGGTTGTCTTGAACGGTGCTGCGGCAGCTCTCTTATCGACAACATCGGTCTGTGGTTATGGGTCCCTGCTTTCGCAGGGACGACAAAATAGAGCCACTCACACCTCGCCCTTTTCCGACAACCCCACCGCCCACAGCGCGAACGCATAGGCGATTGCGACTTCGTCGAGGCGGTTGAATCGCCCCGAAGCGCCGCCGTGGCCGGCGCCCATGTTGGTGCGCAGCAGCACCGGGCCGCCGCCGCGCATGGTGGCGCGCAATCGCGCGATCCATTTGGCGGGCTCCCAATAGGTGACGCGCGGATCGGTCAGGCCGGCCATCGCCAGGATCGCGGGATAGTCTTTCGCCGCGACATTCTCGTAAGGGCTATAGGACAGGATGGTGCGAAAATCCTTTTCGCTCTCGATCGGATTGCCCCATTCCGGCCATTCCGGCGGCGTCAACGGCAAACTGGCGTCGAGCATGGTGTTGAGCACGTCGACGAACGGCACCTCGGCGACGATGCCGGCGAACAATTCGCCGGCGCGATTGGCGACAGCGCCCATCAGCATGCCGCCGGCGCTGCCGCCATGGCCGACGATGCGTTTTGTGCCGGTGTATTCGGCCGCGATCAGCGCGCGCGCGGAAGCGGCGAAATCGTCAAAGCTGTTGGTCTTCTTGTCGCGCTTGCCGTCGAGATACCAGCCCCAGCCCTTGTCGGTGCCGCCGCGGATATGCGCGATCGCATAGACGAAGCCGCGGTCGACCAGCGACAGCCGGTTGGCGGAGAACGACGCCGGCATCGCCATGCCGTAGGAGCCGTAGCCATACAACAACAGCGGCGCGGTGCCGTCGCGGACGAAATCCTTGCGGTGCAAGATCGACACCGGCACCTTGGCGCCATCGTGCGAGGTCGCCATGATGCGGGTGGTGACGTAGTCGGCGGGGTCATGGCCGGAGGGGATTTCCTGGCGCTTGCGCAGCGTGCGCGCGCGGCTCGCCATGTCGTAGTCATAGACTTCCGACGGCGTGGTCATCGACGAATAGGCAAAGCGCAAATTGATGGTGTCGAATTCATAGCCGCCCATGGTGTCGAGCGAATAGGCGGTCTCGTCGAAGGCGATGGCGTGCTCCTCGCCGTTCGCGAGATCGCGGATGATAATCCCGGGCAGCGCGTTGGCGCGCTCCAGCCGCACCAGATGACCGGCGTAGAGCTCGATATCCATGACATAGACGCCGGCGCGATGCGGAATAAGATCGCGCCAGTTTTCTCGCCCGGGCGAATTGAGCGGCGCGGTGGCAATCTTGAAGTCGATAGCGCCGTCGGCGTTGGTGAGAATGTAAAGCTCATCGCCGCGGTCGGCGACCGCGTATTGCACGCCGGTCTCGCGCGCGGCGACCAGCCGCGGCGGCGCGGCGGGGTCGGCGAGGTCGATCAGCCGCTGCTCGGCAGTTTCGTGGTCGCCGCCCGCGATCACGCAGAACCGGCCGCTTGAGCTCTCATGCAGATGGGTGAACCATCCGGAATCCGGCTCTTCATAGATCAGGACGTCGTCGGCCTGCGGCGTGCCAAGCTGATGGCGCCAGACCTGCATCGGCCGGTGGTTGTCGTCGAGCTTGACATAGAAGAAACTCCTGCAGTCCGTGCTCCACACCACCGCGCCGTCGGTCTCCTCGACCAGATCGCCGAGGTCGGCCCTGGTCGCCCAGTCGCGCACGCGGATGGCAAAATATTCCGAGCCCTTGACGTCGGCGCTCCAGGCCTGAAGCCGGTGATCCGGCGAATGCCGCGTGCCGCCGAACTTGAAGTATTCATGCTCCGCCGCAAGCTGATCGCCATCGAGGATGATCTCGGCCTCGCCGCCGTCGCGCGGCATGCGGCCGAACAATTCGTGCTGGCCGCCCTCGCGGAATTTGCGCATGTAAGCGTAAGCGCCGTCCGGTGAGGGCACGCTGGAATCGTCTTCCTTGATCCGGCCACGCATTTCCGCGACCAGCTTCTTCTGCAAGGCGCCGGTATGCCCGAGCAGGCTTTCGGTATAGTCGTTTTCCGCTTCGAGATATTTCCGGATGTCGGGATCGACCACAGAAGGGTCGCGCAGCACCTCCTGCCAGTTGGCATCCTTCAGCCACGCATAGTCATCGACCAGGGTGATGCCGTGGGTCGTGAACGAATGCGGCCGCCGCGGCGCCACCGGTGCGGGCAGGGAACTTTCCTTGCGTTTGACTTGTGCCACCAAAAACCTCGCTCGAAGCCGGCGCCAGACCGGCCGGCTCCATCATGCCATATCGGTTCGATTTAGCCTGATTGCCAGAGGCGCCGTCCCTGCGCCAGAGGGGTTTGACGACGTCACTCATCATGAGGGATATGCTGAATCACGCCAAAAACAGGGCTATCGAGCCGGTCCGTACGCGGCTTGTTGAGCGCCGGGTTGTGTGGTTAGGCTTCCCGGCCCGCCCGAGACAAGCATTGATGCTTTTCAATTCCTACCCGTTCATTTTCCTGTTCCTGCCCATCGCCCTGCTCGGTTATTTCGCGCTGGGCCGGCTCGGCAATCTGGCGCCCGTGGTCTGGCTGGCGCTGGCGTCGCTGGCATTTTACTCGGCCAGCAACTGGCAATTTGTGCCGCTGCTGATGGCATCGGTCGCGTTCAACTATGTCATCGGCCTGTTGTTGATCGCGAAGCCGCTCGGCCCCGCTGCGCGGTTGGCGGCGGTCACGGCCGGGGTTGCCGGCGATCTGCTGGTGCTTGGCACCTTCAAATATGCCGGCTTCCTGGCCGCCAATCTCAATGCAGTCTTCGCCGCCGGCCTGACGGTGAACATCCTGCTGCCGGTCGGGATCTCCTTCTATACCTTCACCCAGATCGCGTTCCTGGTGGATGCCTACCGCGGCAACGTCGCGCGCTATGCGTTGCCGCATTACGCGCTGTTCGTCACTTATTTTCCCCATCTGATCGCGGGACCGATCCTGCATCACCGCGACATGATCCCGCAGTTCGAGCGCAAGGAGACGAAGCGGCCGGATCCGCACCTGATCCTGTGCGGCCTGATCATCTTCGCCATCGGCCTGTTCAAGAAGACCTGTCTCGCCGACGGCATCCAGCCGCTGGTCGCGCTGGCCTTCGG
This sequence comes from Bradyrhizobium sp., assembly GCA_035602495.1. Taxonomy (GTDB): domain Bacteria; phylum Pseudomonadota; class Alphaproteobacteria; order Rhizobiales; family Xanthobacteraceae; genus Bradyrhizobium. The sequence continues at coordinate 327 of DATNMT010000263.1, read as the reverse complement.
CCCGACTGCGCCCTCGTTCGATCAGGCCTGGATCGGCGCGCTGGCCTACACCTTCCAGCTCTATTTCGATTTCTCCGGCTATTCCGACATGGCGATCGGCATCTCGCTGATGTTCGGCATCTTCCTGCCGCTGAATTTCAATTCGCCGTACAAGGCCCAAAACATCATCGATTTCTGGCGGCGATGGCACATGACGCTGTCGCAATTCCTGCGCGACTACCTCTATATCCCGCTCGGCGGCAACCGCCGCGGCCCGGTGCTGCGCTATGTCAACCTGATGATCACGATGGCGCTCGGCGGGCTTTGGCACGGCGCGGCCTGGACCTT
>DATNMT010000430.1:0-12140 GCA_035602495.1 Bradyrhizobium sp. | reverse complement strand
GCCGCGACGAAGCCATACATGAATTTCTCGGCGGTGAGGTAGAGCACCTTGCGTTCGCTGCCGGAGTTGCCGGCCCAAGTCACCGCCTGCAGCAAATGGGTTTTGCCCAAGCCCACGCCGGCGTGGATGTAAAGCGGATTGAACATCACGGCATCGCCGCGCCGTCCTTCCGCCACCTGGCGCGCGGCGGCGTGCGCCAGCGTATTGGAGCGGCCGATGACGAAGCTGCCGAAGGTCAGGCGCGGATCGAGCGGCGAGCCGCCGAGCGCGTCATGGCTGGCCGACACCGGCGCGGTCGCGGTTGCCCGCAACTCGGGGGCGGGGCGGCCGTCGGGCCGCTCGGCGCGGCGCAACTCGGCAGGTGCCGCGGCTTCCTTGGCCGGGGTGGCGCATCGCATCGGCGTGCGCACGGTGAGATCGATCCGGTGCACCTCCGGCATCTCGGCCTGGCAGCACGTCAATACGCGTTCGGCGTAATGCGCCTGAATCCAGCTCTTGAGAAAGGTGGTTGGAACCGACAAGCGAACGCTTTCGCGTTGAATGCTTTCGAGGTCCATTCGCGCGAACCAGCTGGAATAGACGTCGTCGCCGACGCTCGAGCGCAACCTGCCTTTCACGCGCGACCAGCGATCCTGTTCCGTGTTTGTCATTGTCTGAAGACTTTTCAAAAAGAGAATAAGATTGCGATGCGGTAGCGCCGTGCAGGTTTCTTGCCACGGCGTGACCTCAAGCGAGACTTCGTCTCCAGCCATAGACCCGCCGCTCGGCGAAAGCGCCGTTGGTCAGATCAATGATCGAAAGAGAAGCTTACGTGAGGTCAGCGCGTACTCGACGTCCTGTCCGGGGCGCGCGCAGGGGGCCGTGCGCTGGGGACGCCTAACGCGTCCGGTACGGCATTATCCGAAAATGGCATTTGAACGAATACCGCGCTGATTCCGTAAAGCATGCAACCTCCCCATCCCGCCGCGATTGCTCGCAGCAAGTTGTCATCCCACGTGTGTTTCAAATTCAGTCGACCGCGCCCGAACAAGAAACCGTTCAGCCGTCACGCCGCCTCATCCTCACCCGTCCGTCTTTACCCGCCCGCTTGCTTCGCCTTCGTCGCGACGTTCGGATGGCCGGTGCGGATCTCTCTTGTTCGAAGCGAGGAAGGCACAAATGCCCCGCCTGAGAAATTTCGACACAGAACCACACTCCTCATATTGCTATGAGGTTGAACCCGACAATCGCTTGGAAAGCGTCGCCAACGCGCACACCGCCGCCGATTTGCACGTCCGCCCCGTTTCTAAAACCGCGCTGGTCTGAGAGCCGAGGGCGCCGCGAACGTTCTAAGAGATAGAGCATGCCTTATTTTCTGCAACGGAAATGATTCGACCGAACTGCCACAGCAACCGACTTCGCTTGCGCAATATCACGCAGCGGCTTTCACCTGCAGCGGCAAGGTTTTGAATCTGATTGAAGAATCGATGCGAACCACGAGTGTGACATTTTCGTCGAACGCAAAAAGAAAAGTCACATTTCCTTAATTATCGAGCGCGCCGCTATGGGCTTTTCGAAGTGCTGCCCTGCGCTATGCCGATAAGTGACTAAATAAGCGCACTTTTTTTTGCGCGTTGAGACAGGGTAACCCTCCGACGGCATCAAATGCGTTCCCGCAGGCGTGATTGTTGTTTCAAAAGCGGCGCGATCGATCAGCGGCGTCAATCAGGTCGCGATGGGGCAGGCGCATTGCGCCCGCATGGGTGCAGAGCACGGAACCGCGCCACAGTAAAAATACGGGCATGCGGGAAACTCGCACACTGCAACCCGCGGAACAACATGCTCGCCAAAAGAAGAAGCCCGGCACCGCCGGGCTTCTTGACGAATTTCATTTCCTTCAGTTCATTTCGCCAGCTTGGCGATCTGATGCGCGAGCCGCGATACCTTTCGGCTCGCGTTATTCTTGTGAATGATATTGCGCTGCGCTGCCTGCATCAATTCCGGTTCCGCGCGCGCCATCGCCTTCAGTGCTGCAGCGCGGTCGCCGCTTTTGATCGCCTCTTCGACGATACGGACCGCGCCGCGCATCTGGGTGCGGCGCGACTTGTTGATGATGGTGCGGCGGGCCATCTTGCGGGTCGCCTTCTTGGCGGAACTGGTATTGGCCATCTTCTCAAATATCCTTCGGCAGTGAGCGGTCGCTTCAATGGTCGGGCTTTGCGCCGGCCGTCCAAATGCGTAATCGACGCTATGGTGATTTCGGATGTCCCTGACAGCCCGGTCTCTGGAAGCATTTTTACCCAGACGACGGCGCCGCTCAAAGAACTGCGGCGGCGGGATTGCGCCCGCCGCCATTGGCGCCCTTATAGATGCCATGCGTAGCAGCGTCAACGGCTTGGCTCCCCCGAGCGAACCGCAACGGCCGGCCGGAACCGCTGATAAGGTGCTGATGAGGTTGAATTTCCCGGGGGTCCCCGCTAATGGCTGGGGTCGTTTCCGGGCGCAAGCGAAATAAGGTGACGCATGATCCGCGGTTTTTTCCGACTTGTGGGGCTGCTGCTGCTGGCCGGCGGATTCATCTTCATGGTCTATGACGGCGCGCGCTGGGTCGCCGACCAGACATTGCGCTTTACCCGGTTCGGTCAATTCTGGAACGATATTCACCAGTCCAGCCAGCAGGCGTTCCGGACCTGGGTGGAGGGCAATGCGCCCTGGCTCTGGAGCAGTGTCGTCAAGGTGATCCTGGACCAGCCGGTCTTTGCCGTCATGGGCGTGCTCGGCATTCTCTTGATGCTGCTGTTTCGACCCCGCAAGCCGCTGATCGGCTATTCGCGGAACTGACCGCCCTGCAAGGCGCTGCCGCTCTTGATTTGAGCCGCCCCCGCAGCAGGGCTGCCCTAATCTGCCTAAAGACGTATATTAAAGGCACTCATGTATCAGAGCCGGACTTGGCAAGTTCGAACCCATCCCCCTGGGAGGTGACCCATGCTGTTCATGCGCAAAACCACTGCATTGCCGAGCGCGTCCGAGGCGCTGCCGGGCCGTGCCAGCCCGATCCCCACCGCCAGGAGCCATTTCGTCAGCGGCCATCAGTTGAAGCCGCCTTATCCGCAAGGTCTCGAACAGGCAGTGTTCGGACTCGGCTGCTTCTGGGGCGCGGAGCGCAAATTCTGGGAGCTCGGCGGCGGTGTCTTTACTACCGCGGTGGGCTACGCCGGCGGTCATACCCAAAACCCCACCTATGAGGAGGTTTGCTCGGGCCGCACCGGTCACACCGAAGTGGTGCTGGTGGTGTTCGATCCGAACAAGGTCTCGTACGATCAACTGCTCAAGACGTTCTGGGAAAGTCATAACCCGACCCAGGGCATGCGCCAGGGCAATGACGTCGGCACCCAATATCGTTCCGCGATCTACACCTTCAGTGACGTGCAGCGCAAAGCCGCGGACGCCTCGAAGGCGGCCTATCAAAAGGCGCTGGCGGCCAAGGGCCTCGGCGCCATCACCACCGAGATCGCGCCCGCAGGCGAATTCTATTTCGCCGAGGATTACCATCAGCAATATCTGGCCAAGAATCCGGCTGGCTATTGCGGTCTCGGCGGCACCGGCGTGTCATGTCCGATCGGCGCCAGCATCAGCGCCTGATCGCTTCCTTTATTGCCTCTCCCCGCAAGAGCGCCGCAAGACCGGGGCGAGGGTGGCCCTCTCGCGCTGCCTTCGGCTCCCTCAAAAACGATTTGTTAACCATAACGGGTGCAAAACTTAGGCTGTCTCGCTACGAGGGATGGCCAAGGTGCGGGTCGCGCGCGCGTTTCGATTGCCAATCATTGCCGCCATGACCGCGCTCGCCTTGTCGGGCTGCATGCGCGCGACCGGTCCGGTCGCGGTGGCGCAGCCGCAAGGCGATCTCGATTCCATGGCCTACGGTCAGCCCTATGCCCCGGCACCCGCCGTCGCTTCCTCCGGATCCGGGGATGCCTATGGCGGCGGAGCCATCAGCGCGCTTCGCACCAGTTTTGCCTCAGCCCCGCGGCGTACCTACGCGCCGGCTGCCGAGGCCTACGCCGCCGCGCCGACGCCGGCGCCAATGGTCCATGACGCGGCGTATCGGCTCGATGCCGGCGACAAGTTGCGCGTCGTGGTCTACGGCCAGGAAGGTCTCACCAACACTTATGCGATCGACGCCGGCGGTTCCATCACCATGCCGTTGATCGGCTCGGTGCCGGCGCGCGGGCGAACGCCGGCGACGCTCGCCTCCGAAATTTCCGCCAAGCTGCGCAACGGCTATATCCGCGAGCCCTCGGTGGCGGTGGAAATCGAATCCTACCGGCCGTTCTTCATCCTCGGCGAAGTCCAGGCCCCCGGCCAATATCCTTACGTGCCCAATATGAGCGTCGAGAGCGCAGTGGCGATCGCCGGCGGCTTCTCGCCGCGCGCGCTGCGCGACCGCGTGACGCTGACCCATACCGGCAATTCCGGCTCAATGCGCATGGTGGTGCCGCTCGGCACCGCGATCAGCCCCGGCGATACCGTGCTGGTCGGCGAGCGCTGGTTCTGACGAAGTCCCTCGTCATTCCGGGGCGTGCGTCAGCACGAACCCGGAATCTCGAGATTCCGGGTCTGGTCCTTCGGACCATCCCGGAATGACGACAGGGTGTCGTCAGTTCTTCGAATGCTTGCCAAAAATCCCACGCGGCGCGGCGCGCCTGCCGTCCGCTATTGCCACATCCAATTGTGGCCCCAGTCGCCCTTCCAGCCGGTCAGTCTGCCGCTGCGGAATTGCAGGAACAGCCGGTCGCGGTGGTTGAACAACCGGCTGCCGCCGACGTAGTTGCGGATCGCCAGATAGATTTCGTCGCCCGGACCGCCGCTGACGTAATTGAGCGGTTCGCCCAGCGCGTGGGAGGCTTCGGCCGCGTCCATCCCGAAGGTCAGTGGAATATTGTTCGACAAGGTCGCGGTGAAGGGCGCGCGCGGCGCTACCGGCGCCAATTGCTGGGCGCCCGCGGCTGCAAGATGCGTGGCGGAAACCGCGATCGCCAGGACCGTTATGTACGCAAACATCTTCATGACTGCATCAGTCCTTCCTTAGGCGCGCTGCGTGGCAGGCCATCGAGGAACGGCAACACCGCGTCGATGAAGGCCTGTGGCTGGTCGATATTGACCGCGTGTCCGGCGGCCGGGATGACCACCTTCTTCGCACCCGGAATTTTCGCCGCCATGTAGTCGGAAGCGGCGAGAAACGGAGTGTCGTCGGCGCCGGCCACCACCAGCGACGGCACCTTGATGTCGGGCAGGGATTCGATCACCCGGGCATCGCGCTGGGTCAGCATGCCGCGCGCGGCGCGCGCCAGGCCCGATGCATCGCGATGGCTGACGCTGGAGCGTTCGCGGCTGGCCCCTTCGAGTACGGCGAGGCCTTCGCGCTCGAAGCGGTCGCCGGTGTCATGCGCGCGCTTGTTCCAGGCGTCGCGGGCGTCGTCTTTCTTGAAGCCGGGTCCGGTGTCGATGATCAACAGCGCGCGCACGCGGCCTGGATACGCGCGATAAAACGCCAGCGACATGTATCCGCCGAGCGAAAGCCCGCCGACAATGGCGCTCTCGGCGCCGACCTCGTCGAGCAGAGCGGCCATATCGCCAACCGTCAGCGCCTCGCTATAGGCGGCGGGATCTTCGGGGTAGTCGGACCGGCCGTGGCCGCGCATATCCCACAACACGAGTTTGTGATGTTGCGACAGCGCCGCGATCTGGCCCTGCCACATCGCCGAGGTCGAGGAAAAGCCATGGGTCAGCAACAGGGCAGGCCCATTGCCATGAATGTCGTAGTGAATTTTGACCCCGTCCCGATCGATTTTTGGCATCGCGCCTTCCAGAAAGAGTTCTTTCGTAGATCATTCTAGCGCGATTTTTTCACCGAAGGGAATTGCCCAACTTCAAGACGGCAACCGTACTTTCGGTTTGGCTTGGGCATCAAAACCCATTGACAACTTTCTGACAAAATTATTCCCGCAACGCAAAACGTTTTTTCTCTCCGCTCAATTCCAAATTGCGTTGCCTCCAAAAAGGAACGCGATCATGCTTGCGCGCAAGGTCGGCATCGGCCCGGTGGATGTCAGACCATTCGACAAAGTGAAGCGCCGCCGTAAGCGGCATCATGCACCGGCGGGGAAGAAACCACGCCAAACCTCAACATCAATGGACGGAATATGTCCGTCGAGGCGGCGCCCGATACGCCGCTACTCTGGGCCATCCGCGAACAATTGCAGATGACCGGCACCAAATTCGGCTGCGGCGCCGGCCTGTGCGGCGCCTGCACGGTTCACGTCAACGGCGAAGCGGTGCGATCCTGCCAGACCGCGATCAGCGACGTCGCCGGCAAGAAGATTACCACCATCGAAGGCCTCAGCGCCAAGGGCGATCATCCCTTGCAGAAGGCCTGGATCGCCGAGCAGGTGCCGCAATGCGGTTACTGCCAGTCCGGCCAGATCATGCAGGCAGCGGCACTGCTTTCCAGGAACCCGAACCCGACCAGGGACGAAGTGGTGGCGCATATGGACGGCAATCTCTGCCGTTGCATGACCTATTCGCGCATTCAGAAGGCGATCATGCGGGCAGCGTCCGAAATGCGCACCGCGTCGGCCGCCGGAACCGAGCGGAGGGCAACATGAATACGCACGTGAAAATCACCAGGAGTGAACCCGCCGATCTCACGCGCCGTTCGTTCCTTGTCGGCACCGCCGCCACGGGTCTCGCGCTCGGCTATTCCGCCGTTCCCGGCCTGCTGGGCGCCGACCAGGCGTTCGCCGCGCCTTCCAATTACGATCCCAGCGTCTGGTACTCGATCGCGCCCGACGGGATCGTCACGGTCACCTGCGGCAAGGCCGATATGGGCCAGCACATCGCTTCCACCATGGCGCAGATCATCTGCGAGGAGTTGGGCGCCAACTGGAAGGACATGCGGGTTCAACTCGCCTCCAACGATCCGAAGTTCAACGACCCCGTGCTCGGCGCGCAGATTACCGGCGGCAGCTGGAGCACCATGATGAACTTCGATGCGATGAGCCGCGCGGGCGCCGCGGGGCGCATGGCCTTGAGCGAAGCCGCGGCCTCGGCAATGGGCGCACCGGTCGGCGAGCTGGTGGTGCGCGATTCCGTGATCTCGCATCCGAAATCGAAGAAGTCGATGACGTTCGCCGAAATCGTCAAGGGCGGCAAGGTAACCAAGACCTATACGCCCGACGAGCTCAAGGCGATCAAGCTCAAGACGCCCGACCAGTACACCATGATCGGCGTTTCGGTGCCGCAGCTCGATATCCCCTCCAAGACCAACGGGACGGCGAAATACGGCATCGACGTCATGCTGCCCGGCATGGTGTACGGCAAGGTCGTCACGCCGCCGGTGCGCTACGGCGCCATCGTCAAAGCGGTCGACGACAGCGAGGCCAAAAAGGTGCCGGGCTTCATCAAGGCCGTCACCCTCGACGACAAGACGGGAACCACGACCGGCTGGGTGGTGGCGGTGGCCAACACCTATGCCAACGCCCGCAAGGCGGCGGATGCGCTCAAGATCACCTATGACGGCGGGCCGAACGCCAAACTGTCCAGCGAATCGCTGCTCACTGAAGCCAAACGGCTGCAGGGACTGGACGATTCCGGGCAGTTCTTCGTCAAGGACGGCGATACGGCGGCGGCCTTCGGGACGGCGGCGAAGGTGTTGGAGGCGGAATACACCACCAGCATCAACATCCATGCTCCGCTCGAGCCGATGAACGCCACTGCGCAGCAGCAGGGCGATATCTGGCACATCTATTCCGGAAACCAGTTTGCGACGCGCTCCGGCGCGATCGCGGCCGGGGCTGCCGGGGTCGATCCCAAATTCGTCGTGATGCATCAGATGTGGCTGGGCGGCGGCTTCGGCCGGCGGCTCGACGCTGACATGATGGTGCCGGCGGTGCAGGCGGCCAAGGCCGTCGGCAAGCCGGTCAAGGTCATCTACTCCCGCGAAAACGACATGACCATGGACTTCTCGCGTCCGCTGACGTTCCAGAAGGTCAAGGCCGGTCTCGACGGCGACGGCCGACTGGTCGCGCTCAATCATGACGTGGTCAGCGCCTGGCCGACCCAGCGCTGGGGCATCCCGGATTTCCTGTCGCCCTCGGTCGACAAGAAAGGGCCGCTCGATGCGTTCACCGTGAACGGCGCGGACTTCTTCTACACCGTGCCCAATCACTACGTCCGCGCCATCCGTAACGAGATGGCGCACAACGCCACCCCGTCGGGTCAGTTGCGGTCGGTAGCACCCGGCTGGACCTTCTGGGCGGTCGAAAGCGTGGTGGATGAAATCGCGCATGCGGTCGGCAAGGACCCGGCGCAGTACCGCATCGATATGCTCGACGGCAAGGGCGCCAATGCCGGTGGGGCGCAGCGCCTGCGCAACACGTTGCTTGCCGCGATGGGCATGGCCGGTTACGGCACCAAGCAGCTGGCCAAGGGCGAGGGCATGGGGGTTGCCTGCGTCTCGTCGCAGGAGCGGGCCACCGCCAGCTGGACCGCCTGCGTGGCCCATGTCGCGGTCGCGCCGAGCGGCGAGGTCAAGGTCAAGAAACTGACCGTGGCCACCGACGTCGGCACCCAAGTGCATCCCGACAACATCCGCGCCCAGGTCGAGGGCGCGGCGTTGTGGGGGCTGTCGCTGGCGATGTACGAGAAGGCGACGCTGAAGGACGGCGGCATCGAGCAGACCAACTTCGACACCTACACGCCGCTCAGGATGAGCCAGGTGCCGGAAATCGCGGTCAGCGTCATTGCCAACGGCGAAAAGGCCACCGGCGTCGGCGAGCCGGCGGTGACGGTGATCGCGCCCGCGCTCGGCAACGCGATCTACAACGCCTGCGGCGCCCGCATCCGCTCGCTGCCGATCACCGCAGAGGCGGTGAAGGGGGCGATGAAGGGTTAAAGCGCGACCGCGCCTCGCGCGACAACAGCCATCCGCCGGAGGTTTTGCCTCCGGCGGATTTTTTCATCCACGTCGTCATGCCCCGCGAAAGCGGGCATCCAGTACGTCGCGGCCATGCGTTTTTCCCCCGGCGGCGCGGAGTGCTGGATCATCCGCTTTCGCGGAGGATGACGGCGGTGAGGAAATCGCGAGCTCGGAACGCCGAAAAAATTCATTCAAATTGTATCTTGTGCGCCCAGTGCTTGTTTACCATGCGCATTAAGCCGCCGAGAACGCATCATCGGTTAGCCTTCCCCGAGGGTCGTCACTGCCAGCTTCCCGGGGGTTCATGACAGCGTTAGCCACCAAGACTCCGCCAAAACGCCGGTTGCTGCTGGCGTCGGATCGAAGCGATCAAAGCAGCGAACTCGCCAGCATTTTGAGCTCGGTAGGCCAGGTCGACACCATCTCGACCGCGGAAATTCCGGACGCGCCTTCGCGCGACCTTTCGGGCATCGTGGTCGACATCAATCTGCGTTCGGCCGAGAGCGTGCAGCTCGTGCGCAACAAGCTGCGCGCCGAGGCCTACCGCGAGATGCCGCGGCTGTTCGTGCTGGCGGACGCGCTGCATCACGGCTCGATGCAGGCCTGGGCGCTCGGCGCCACCGACACCATCTCGCGGCCGTTCGACGCGCAGGGCATTTTGCAGCGCATCCACGCCGCATTTCCCGACACCGATGGATTTGACGAAACCGATCGCGGCAAGGCGCTGAACCGCGGCGTTGAGGCCGCGCACGCGGTGATGGTCAAGATCTTCGAGAAACTGCCGGCGGGCATTCCGCTGCAATTTTCCGACATCGTCGCCGCCGAGAACAGGATCCTCAAGGCCATCAAGCACTCTTCGTTGCGCGAATGGCTGACCACCGTCGGCTGCCATCACGCCGACACCTATCGTCACTGTCTGTTCGTCACCGGATTTGCGGTGGCGTTCGCCCAGCATCTCGGCATGCGCGAGGACGACCAGCGCCGGCTGACGCGGGCCGCCCTGCTGCACGACGTCGGCAAGGCCTTCATCCCGGTGGCGATCCTGGACAAGCAGGAGCCGCTCACGCTGGAGGAGATGAGCGAGATGCGCGAGCATCCGCGCCGCGGCTTTGACGCGCTCGCCAAACAAGGCGGCTTCCCGCCGGAGATGCTGGACGTGGTGCTGCACCATCACGAATTCCTCGACGGTACCGGATATCCCGACGGCCTCAGCGCCAAGGAGATCAGCGACATCGTGCGCCTGACCACGATCGTGGACATCTACGCCGCGCTGGTGGAGAAGCGCGCCTACCGGCTGCAGTTCACCCACGTCCGCGCGTATTCGGTGATGGAAGAGATGGGCGACAAGCTCGACCAGCAATTGCTGCAGGCATTCCGCCCGCTCGCGTTCGGGTATTATTGATTGCTTTCGTCGTTCCGGGGCTATGCCAACGGGTCCGCGCAAAGCGCGGCCCGATGACAGGCTCCGCATAGAACTTCGATGTGCAATTGCACATCGGAGAATCTCGAGATTCGCCGTCATTGCGAGGAGCGCAGCGACGAAGCAATCCAGGCCCCGTCATTCCGGGTCCGATGCTTCGCATCGTACCGGAATGACGCTCGAGGAAGCGCGTCACCCCAGCATCTTGCGCAATTCCGCCTTCGCCACCTTCTCCAGCGTCGAGCGCGGCATCTCGTCGACGAAACGAATCTCCCGCGGCACCTTGAAGTCCGCCAGCGCGCTGCGGCAGGCAGCCATGACGTTGTCGTGCAAATCGGCTGGCGCGCGTTCGACGCCGTCCTGCGGGATGATGAACACCACCGGCACCTCGTCCAGCATCGGATGCTTCTTCGCCACCACCGCGGCCTCGCGCACCCCGGGCACCACCGCGATCACCTGTTCGATCTCGGAAGCCGCAACATTCTCGCCGCCGACCTTCAGCATATCCTTGGCGCGGTCGCCGAACCTTATAAAGCCGTTGTCCAGCAGCGTGACGCGGTCGCCGGTGATGAAATAGCCGTGCTCGTCAAAACTCTCCTGTGTCGCCTTTGCGTTGTGCAGGTACTCCTTGAACAGCGACAGGCCCGGAATTCCCTTGATCAGGAGATTGCCGGTGCCGCCGACCGGCGTCGGCGCGCCGTCATCACCGGTGATGCGGATCGCATATTCCGCGGCCGCCCGCCCGATCGACATCGGCGTGTTGGGCTGGTCGACCTCGCCGATGATGCCGTGGGTGATGGTTTCGGTCATGCCCCACCAGCCGATGATCTTGATGCCGAACACGGCGAAGGCCGGCGGGTCGTTCACCGCCGTGCCCCACAGCCGGAATTCGTGCTGCTTCGGAATCTCGTGCTCCAGCAGCGCCTTCATGCAGAACGGGATCGTCGAGGTCCAGGTGCAGCCGTGTTGCAGCGCGACGCTCCAGAACCGGCTGGCGGAAAACCGGGGCTGGATCACGCAGCTGCCGCCGACCCACAGGCTCGCCAGCATCGAATAGGCCAGCGCATTGGTGTGAAACAGCGGCAGATAAGTCTGGTGCACGTCGCTTGCGTGCAAATCCTGATGCGCCGCGTTGACTTTGGCGCCCCACAGCGCATTGGCGTGGGTCCACAGCACCGCCTTGGGCCGCGACGTGGTGCCGGAGGTATATTGCACGCTGCAGGGCGCCTGCGGATCGGTCGAGCGGCGCGGCCGGTCGGCGCTGTCGGCGAACAGCGCCTCAAAACTGTCGGCTTGCTGCGGCTTGCGGCCTTGCGCGGGCGCCTCGCCCGCGTCGTGCGAGATCGCCGCCATCCAGCGCAGCCCCTTGCAATGTGCCGCAATCATCTCGGCATAGGCCGGCTGCGTGATCGCGGCCACCGCGCCGCAATGGCCGGCAAAATATTCCATCTCGGCCGGCGCCGAGCGGGTGTTGGTGGTCACCGCGATGGCGCCGAGTTCGACGCAGGCGAACCAGGCCAGGACAGCCTCGATGCAATTGTCCAGATGGATCAGCACGAATTCGCCGGGCTTGACGCCGCGCGCGACAAGGCCTGCGGCGAGCGCGCCGACGCGCGCGTGAAATTCGCCGTAGGGCCAAATCCGCGCTGGCGCATCGAACGGCGCCCAGATCAGGAACGGATGATCGCGGCGCGTCGCCGCTCGCATTTTGAGCAGCCACGGCACGTCAAGCCCCGCGAACGGTCCCACCACGCCCGGCGCCAC
>DATNMT010000221.1:0-3254 GCA_035602495.1 Bradyrhizobium sp. | reverse complement strand
TATGGTTAATGATCGGTTATTCTCGGCCGTCTCGCCTGCCGCCGGTTGCCGGCCGTTCGTCGCCGGCGCAATGCCCGTTTGGCGCTGATCTGGCCACGCCATCTGGGGGCGATGCCAGCCCATCGTCCCGGAATGACGGGGCCTAGTCCGCCTGCTCCAGTGTCAGCCGCATGCCGTCATGGGCCGGGATCACGCCCGGCGGCAGGCTCTGGCGCAGCACCTCATAGTCCAGGTCGGAGTGCATGTTGGTGATGACGGCGCGGCGCGGCTTGAAGCGGTCGATCCATGACAGGGCGTCGTTGACGCTGAAATGGCTGGGGTGCGGGGCATAGCGCAGCCCGTCGATGATCCAGAGGTCGAGATTTTCCAGATGACCCCAGCTCTCGCGCGGGATGTCGCTGACATCGGGCGTATAGGCGGCATCGCCGATGCGGTAGCCCAGCGCCGGGATATTGCCGTGCTCGAGGATGAAGGCCGAAAGCGAAACGGTACCGCCCTTCCCTTCGATGCTGCGGCTTTCGCCGGCCTCGATGGAAAGGTTGTCCAGGATCGGCGGATAGTCGCTGCCCGGCGGCGCCCTGAAACAATAGGAAAACCGCAGCAGGATGTGTTTCGCGGTCGACTGGTTGAGATAGACCGGAATGCGCCGGCGCATGTGCAGCACGACCGAACGCAGGTCGTCGATGCCGTGGGTCTGATCGGCATGCTCGTGAGTCAGGAACACCGCCTCGAGGTGGTCGACCCCGGCGTCGATCAACTGTTCGCGCAGATCGGGCGCGGTATCGATCAGGACCCTCGTGATGCCGCGCTCGGAGGTCCGCTCGACGAGCAGCGAGCAGCGGCGGCGGCGGTTTTTGGGATTGTCGGGATCGCAGGCGCCCCAGCCGAGCGCGGGACGCGGAACGCCGGCCGAAGATCCGCATCCCAAAATCGTCAGCGTCAGCGTCATGCCATCGCTTTCGGCGCCGGCACTTTATTGAACAGGCGGAAGAAGTTTTCGGAGGTCTGGCGCGAAATCTGCTCCAGCGAGACGCCGCGGGTCTCCGCCAGCACTTTGGCGATCTCGCCCACGTAAGAGGGCTCGTTGCGCTTGCCGCGGAATTTGCCGGGCGCCAGATACGGCGCGTCGGTCTCCACCATGATGCGGTCGGCGGGCAGCGCCGCGGCGAGATCGCGCAAGGCCTGCGATTTCTTGAAGGTGAGGATGCCGGTGAACGAAATCGACAGGCCGAGCGAGATCGCCTTCATCGCCAGTTCCCGCCCGCCGGTGTAGCAATGCAGCACCGCGCGAAACGATCCTTTTGACATCTCGTCTTCGAGAATGCGGCCACAGCCCTCGTCGGCGTCGCGGGTGTGGATCACGAGCGGCAGCCCGGTCTCCCGGGCGGCGGCGATGTGCGCGCGAAAACCGCGCTCCTGGGCTTCCGGCGAACCGTTGTCGTAGAAATTATCGAGCCCCGCCTCCCCCAACGCGACGATTTTGGGATGTCGCGTCAATGCGATCAGCTCCTCGGTGGCAATTCCGTCTTCTTCGTCGGCATGGTGCGGGTGGGTGCCGACCGAGCAATAGACATCGGGAAACCGCTCCGTTATCGCGAGCAAGGCGTCAAGCCGCCGCACCCGGGTCGAGATCGTGACAATGCGCCCGACGCCGGCGGCCGCGGCCCGCGCAACGATGCCGTCGAGGTCATCGGCGAAATCCGGAAAATCGAGATGGCAGTGGCTGTCGACCAGCATCGTGTTCCAACCGTTCAGGCGGCGGTTGGTTCGATATAGCGCGGAAACACCGGTGCCGGTGCGGGCAGCACCGTGCCGGGTTTGATCCGCGTGGCAAGGGCCGCAAAGTCCCGCGCAGCGTCGCCGACGCCGAGACTATCCAGCAATTTCGCGGACGCCGCCGGCATCGCCGGCTGCACCAGGATAGCGATCTGGCGGACGACCTCGGCGGTCACGTATAGCACCGTGGCCTGTCGTTTCGGATCGGTCTTGGCCAGCGCCCACGGCGCTTCGCCCGCGAAATAGCGGTTGGCTTCCGCCACCACCGCCCAGACCGCGTTGAGCGCGTGGTGAATCTGCTGGGTCGCCATCGCCGTCCGCGCCAGCGCCAGCATGCCGTCGGCCTGCGCCAGGATCGCCTTGTCGTTGTCGCTGAAATCGCCGGGCTCGGGCAGCACGCCACCATACTGCTTGGATATCATCGACAGCGAGCGCTGCGCCAGATTGCCGAGATCGTTGGCGAGATCGGCGTTGATGCGCGCGACAATGGCCTCGTGATTGTAGTTGCCGTCCTGCCCGAACGGCACCTCGCGCAGGAAGAAATAGCGGACTTGATCGACACCGTATTGGTCGGCAAGGTTGAAGGGGTCGACGACGTTGCCGACCGACTTCGACATCTTCTCGCCCCTGTTGAACAGGAAGCCGTGGGCGTAGACGCGCTTCTGCACGGCAATGCCCGCCGACATCAGAAACGCCGGCCAATACACCGCGTGAAAACGGATGATGTCCTTGCCGATGATATGGACGTCGGCCGGCCAGTAGCGCCAGTTCGGGTCGCGCTCGTCGGGAAAACCGACGCCGGTGATGTAGTTGGTGAGCGCATCGACCCAGACATACATCACGTGCTCGGCATCGTTCGGCACCTTGACGCCCCAGTCGAAGGTGGTGCGCGAGATCGACAGGTCCCTCAATCCGCTCCTGACGAAGCTGATAACTTCGTTCTTGCGCGAGTCCGGGCCGATGAAGTCGGGCTGGCTCTCGTACAGTGCCAGCAGCCGGTCCTGATAGGCGGACAATTTGAAGAAATAGCTGTTCTCCTCGACCCATTCGACCGGCGTATCCTGCGGGCCGCGCCGCACGTCGTCCTCGCCGAGCACGGTTTCGTCTTCGGCGTAATAGGCCTCGTCGCGCACCGAATACCAGCCGGCGTAACTGTCGAGATAGATGTCGCCGTTAGCGGCCATCCGCTTCCAGATTTCCTGGCTGGATCGATGGTGCTGCGCTTCGGTGGTGCGGATGAAGCGGTCGAACGAAACGTTGAGGCGCTGGTCCATCTCCTTGAAGCGCGCGGCGTTGCGGGTGGCGACCTCCATCGTCGGCAGCTGTTCGGCTTCCGCGGTCTGCATCATCTTCAGGCCGTGCTCGTCGGTGCCGGTGAGAAAAAACACGTCCTTGCCGTCGAGCCGCTGGAAGCGCGCCAGCGCGTCGGTGGCGATCGCCTCATAGGCGTGGCCGATATGCGGGACGCCGTTCGGATA
>DATNMT010000213.1:0-4816 GCA_035602495.1 Bradyrhizobium sp. | reverse complement strand
CGCTCCGGTATTGACCGAGCGAAGCGGCCACAATGTCGGTGCCTCGGTGATCGGCGGCTCGGCCGCGCCCTTGTCGATCTGGGCCTCCTGCAGCGCGTCGACGAAATCAGCAAACCATTGCTGGATCGTGCCGGCGCGAAGTTTCGCCATCATCGCTTCCCAGCGCATGCGCCGCTCGGTCAAGGGCATCGAGAGCGCGGTCGCGATGGTGCGCGCCATGCCATCGATATCGTGGGGATTCACCTGGAGTGCCGTATCCAGCTCGTTCGCCGCGCCGGCGAACTTCGATAACACCAGCACGCCGGGATCGGCCGGGTTTTGTGCCGCGACATATTCCTTGGCGACCAGATTCATGCCGTCATGCAGCGGTGTCACGACACCGACCTGGGCGGTGCGATAGAGGCCCGCCAGCACGGTCTGGCTAAAACCCTTGTTGAGATAGCGGATCGGGGTCCAGTCGACTTCGCCGTGGCGGCCATTGACGTCGCTCACGAGCTTTGCGAGTTCGTTTTGCAGGTTGCCATAGGCCTCGATCCCGCCCCGCGACGGGGTCGCGATCTGCAGCAGCGACACGGTGCGTTGAAGCGCCGGCTGCAGGGTCCACATCAGGTCGAAGGCGTTGATGCGGTTGATCAGCCCCTTGGAATAGTCCAGCCGGTCGACGCCGATCGCGAGCTTCTCGCCGTCGAGACTTCGACGCAGCCGCGACACATCGGGATGCGAGACGGCCTTGGCGGCCTGCTGGGCGAATTTTTCCGGATCGATGCCGATCGGAAACACCGCGGCACGGGTTCGGCCGTGACGCGAGCTGACGACGCCATCATGGACGGCGAGGCCAAGTTCGGATTGCACATAGCCGAGAAAATTCTCGCAGTCGTCGTCGGTCTGGAATCCGATCAGATCGCAGGCCAGCATCGCCTCGATCAGTTCGCGGTGATGCGGCACGCCTTCGATGATGCCGCGCGCCGGCCACGGCGTATGTAGGAAGAAACCGACCGGCTGGGTCACGCCGAGTTCGCGCAACTCCGCGCCGAGCGCGAGGAAATGATAATCCTGGATCCAGAACGCGGTGTCGGGCATGCGAAATCGCAGCAGCGCGCGGGCCATGAAGGCGTTGACTTCGCGATAGCTGCGGTAATCTTCCTCCGAGGCGCGAATCAGGTCGGCGCGCGAATGCAGCGCCGGCCACAGCGCCGAATTGGCGAAACCTTCGTAATAGCCGCCGTAATGCGCCGCCGGCAGATCAAGCATCGCCAGCGCGCCGGCGCCAAGCGCCTCGACTTCGGCGAACGGTTCCTTTTGCGCGCCGTCGCGGACCCGGCCCGAGGAACCCACCCAAATCGCGCCGGATTTCTCCACCACCGGCAGCAACGCAGCCGCCAAACCGCCCGTCATGGGCTCGTTGGCCTTGCCGCGCGAGACGCGATTTGAAACGACGACGAGGTTCACAGGGTCCCCTCCTGCATGTTCCACTCGCGGGTTAACGGCCATTCATCAATATGGTTCCGCGCCAACGTTTCAACGAAATGAAACCAAATTCGGGCCTCGCGGGGGCGGAACCCGGCCATTCCACCGCGAAACGGATTTTAAAAATGACAGCTTGAGTGACAGAGACCGGATCGGATCAAGTTCCTTCATCAGTGAAAATCAGCCCGGTTTCACGGCCTGCCGGCGGTTTCGTCGTCGGCGAGGTGCGCGAGCCATTCGCGCACGTCGTGCGGTTCGTCGAAATGATCGACCACACCTTGCGCGCGACGGCCGACGGAAAACGCCAGGCCGCCGAAACCGGGCATGATCGCGAACACGCTCTCGTCGGTGACGTCGTCGCCAATGAAAATCGGCCGGCGCCCCCTGAACGGCTCATGGCTCATCAGTTCGATGACGCCGGAGGCCTTGTTGAAACCCGATGGCTTTATTTCGCAGACGCATTTGCCGGGCATCACTTCGATCGGCGCATCCGGCAGCTCGGCCCTGATCAGCGATACCGCCGCGTAGATCGCCTGCTCCGCATGCGGCGCCAGGCGATAATGCAGCGCCAGCGAATAGCCCTTGTCTTCCAGCAGAATGCCGGGCGAGAGCTTGGCGATCGCCGCCAGCCGCCGCTTCAATTCCTTGTCCATCGGCGGGGCGTGGGTGGCAACCGCTTCGCTGTCGCCCGAGATTCGCATTTCCGCGCCATGGCCGCCGACCGCCGGAAATTGCTCGGGCGCAAAAATCAGATCTATATCGTTCAGCGAACGGCCGCTGACCAAAGCCAGCGCGCCCGAGGTTTTCTCGAGCAGGCGATTGAGCGTCGCGGTCAGTCCCGGGGGCACCCACACCTCGCGCGGCGTCGGCGCCAGATCGAGCAGCGTGCCGTCGATATCGAGCAGCACCGCGCATCGGTCCAGCCGTCGCGCAAGCTCACCCGGCGCCAGCTTTGGCGACGCGTGGTCCGAAGATGGAATATCTTGTTGCAATGGCGCCTCGGCCACATCCTGGTTCATCTCATTCTACTCCACAAAAGCCAGCGGGCGCGCCACCGATTCCAGCGGCCGGCGCTCCGCCGCGACCGCATAGCGCCAGGCAACCACCGCCGCGGCGATCATCAGGCCCGATCCGAGCAGGTAGCCGGCGAAAACGCTGGTCCGCGATCCGGTATCGATCAGCGCTCCGAACAGGGCCGGGCCGACCACGCCGCCGATGCCGGTTCCGACCGCATAGAACAACGCGATCGCCAGCGCGCGCACCTCCAGCGGAAAGGTTTCGCTGACGGTGAGATAGGCGGCGCTCGCGGCGGGCGAGGCAAAGAAGAAGATGACCATCCAGGCGATGGTCTGGCCCTGCGCGCTGAGCGCGCCGATCGAAAACAGATAGCCGGACAGCGCGAGCAGCACGCCGGAAACGCCATAGGTCAGCGTAATCATGGCGCGGCGACCAAGTGTATCGAACAGGCGGCCGAGCACGAGCGGCCCGAGGAAATTGCCGGCCGCGAAGGGGAGGATATACCATCCGACCTTATCGGCGGCGATGCCGTAGAAGTCGGTCAGGACCAGCGCGAAGGTGAAGAAGATCGCGTTGTAGAAGAACGCCTGCGCGGTCATCAGCGCCAGCCCGACCAGCGAACGCTGGCGATAGGTCGAGAACAGCGTGTGCGCCACTTCGCCGAGCGGGGTGTGATCGCGCATCCGCAGTCTGATTTTCGGCCAAGCATGTTGGCGCGGGTCCTGCGCCCCGCCCGTCACCGATCGTTCGATATCGTCGACGATCGCATGCGCCTCGTCGGGACGCCCGTGAATCATCAGCCAGCGTGGACTTTCCGGGATCCACATCCGCATCACGAACACGATCAGGCCGAGACAAGCGCCGGTGAGATAAGCCAGCCGCCAGCCGAGATCGGGGCCGATCAGGGCCGGATCGAGCAGCACGATGGCGCTGGTGGCGCCGAGCGCGGCGCCGATCCAGAAGCTGCCGTTGATCACGAGGTCGGTCCAGCCGCGGAAGCGCGCCGGCACCAGCTCCTGAATGGTCGAATTGATCGCGGTGTATTCGCCGCCGATGCCGGCGCCGGTGAGAAACCGAAACAGCGCGTAGCTCGCCACGTCCCACGACAGCGCGGTGGCGGCGGTAGCGGTGAGATAGAGCGCAAGCGTGATGAAGAACAGTTTCCTGCGCCCGATCCGGTCGGTCAGCCAGCCGAAGCCGAGCGCACCAAATACCGCGCCCGCGAGATAGGCGCTGTTGGAAAAGCCGACGTCGAAATTGGAGAACTGCAGCGCCGGACTCTGCTTCAGCGCGCCGGACAACGCGCCGGCAAGTGTCACCTCCAGCCCATCGAGAATCCAGGTGATGCCGAGCGCCAGCACGACCCGGGTATGGAAACCGCTCCAGCGCAGCGCGTCGAGACGGGCGGGAATCGAGGTTTCGATGACACGGTCGTCGCCACATCGTGCAGGCGCGGAAACGGGAGGGCTATTGTCGAATGCCAAGCTTCGCTGCAAATCCATCGAGTGAGCCAGTACGGAAAATACCCGGGAACGCGGCGTTCCAAGGGTTTCAAACCCAAGTGCGGCAACCTGAGTGCCTGCCACGTCCGACAACGCCGCTGCGGTGGCTGAGTTCCCGCGCCGCGGCAAAGGAACCGATGGCGTTGGCAACGGTTTCGGCTTGAACGACACGGAGATGATGATGGCTCAACGTCGCAAGAGAGCGCCTTCGCGCAAAGCGTCTAACCGCAAGCCTGCTGCAAAATCGGCGGTCGGTAGAGCCGCGCCAAAGCGCTGGTCGCAGCGCGTGACAAAGGAGAGCGACGCGCTCGACCTGAAACAGGGCGTTTTCACCTTGCACGATCCGAAGCGGATCGCCGCGTCGCTGAAGCGCTCGGCCGAGCGCAGTTCGCGCCGCAAGGCCGGCGCCTATCGCTCGGCGCTGTCGATGCTGACTTTCTATATCAACCGCGCCGGCAAGACCCTGCCGAAGACGCAGCGCGACCGGCTGCAGCGGGCGAAAGCGGAGCTGAAGCGAGTGTTTCATCGGGATTGATCCTTGGTATCGCAGCCCGGATGGAGCCAATGGGCGCGCATTCGCGCGACCCGTTGGCTCGCAATGACGATGAGACATAGTTTCGCGATCTCGCAGCACGTTTTTGCTCGAGTCTTGCTCTTTGGTCCGGCTCCCTCTGAAAAGAGGGCGCGGGGAATACCGGGCGCTCAATGCACCCGCAGCCTCGTATGCAAAAGAAAGCATACGAGTTATACCAACGGCCCTAATTATTGACTGTTGCCCATGTTCGTGTGGTGATTGACGCGATGCGGTTTGGATCTTGTTCAAAGAAGTT
>DATNMT010000180.1:0-4862 GCA_035602495.1 Bradyrhizobium sp. | reverse complement strand
GGACATGAAGGATCTGAGGGCGATCCTCTCTTTCATTGCCGAACATGCCGCCGAACTGACCACCGAGTACGGCAATGTCTCGAAACAAACCGTGGGGACCATCCAGCGCCAGCTCCTGGTGCTGGAAAACCAGGGCGGCGCCAAATTCTTCGGCGAGCCGGCGCTGGCGCTGAAGGATTTCATGCGCACCGACAGCGACGGCCGTGGGATGATCAACATCCTGGTGGCGGACCGGCTGATGCAGAGCCCGCAGCTCTACGCGACCTTCCTGTTGTGGATGCTGTCCGAATTGTTCGAGCAGCTGCCGGAAGCGGGCGATCCGCCCAAACCGAAGCTCGTGTTCTTCTTCGACGAGGCGCATCTGTTGTTCAACGATGCGCCCAAGGCGCTGATGGACAAGATCGAGCAGGTGGTGCGGCTGATCCGCTCCAAGGGCGTCGGGGTTTATTTCGTGACGCAAAACCCGATCGACGTGCCGGACAAGGTGCTGGGCCAGCTCGGCAACCGCGTGCAGCACGCGCTGCGCGCCTTTACCCCGCGCGACCAGAAGACGGTTACGGCCGCCGCGCAGACGTTCCGGCCCAATCCGAAACTCGATACCGCAGCAGTCATCATGGAATTGGGCAAGGGCGAGGCGCTGGTGTCGTTCCTGGAAGGCAACGGCACGCCGGCCATGGTCGAGCGTGTCATGATCCGGCCGCCGACGGCGCGGATCGGGCCGATCACGGCTGACGAACGCAAGGCGATCATGGACAAGAGCCCGGTCAAGGGCAAATACGACACCACGATCGATTCCGAATCCGCTTATGAGGTGCTGCAGAAGCGCGTGGCCGGGGCCGCGGCGGGCGGCGCCGGCGGCGGCGGAATTCTCGGACAGATCGGCGCGATCGTCGGCACCATCTTCGGCACCAACGTGCCGCGCGGCAAGATGTCGACCGGCCAGGTGATCGCGCGAAGCGTCACGCGCTCGGTCACCAACCAGGTGGTCGGCGGGGTCGCGGCCGGTCTCGGCAAGAAGGTCGGCGGCTCGGTCGGCGGTTCGGTCGGCCGCGCGCTGGTGCGCGGCGCGCTCGGCGGATTGCTGCGGCGATAGGATGTCCATTCCCGCGATCGCCTGTTGCGGCGCGATCTCCCTCTGACTCTTTTCCCGGAAAGGTGCGCGTGCTGAGATATCCGTCGTTGCGAGCGCCGCTCGATGTCCTGTTCCTGGTCTGCTGCATCGCGCTGACGGCCGACGTGCTCGTTCCGGAAATCTGGGGCAACGGAAAGACCAAGGACTATCCGCTGTGGTTCTGGGCCGGCCAGCAGGTACTGCAGGGCAGGGATCTCTACCCCAGCGATCCCAAGGTTTATTTCGAATTCATCTATCCGCCGTTGTCGGCGGTCCTGCTCGCGATCCCGGCTTATTTCGGCAAGATACCTCTCTATCTCTGCCTGTCGGCCTTCAACGTGGTGGCGTGGTGGATGACGGGGCAGTTCTCCAACGCCATGACCGGATCGGGAAAAATGCCCGGCCCGTGGCTGTTCGCGCTGCCGGGTTTTGTCACGGTGACGTTCGTGTTTGACATGTTCGATCTCGGGCAGCCCAACCTCGTCCTGCTGGCGATGATGCTTTATGGATTCTGGCTGTTGCAGCACGAGCGGCCGTGGATGGCGGGATGCATGTTTGCGCTCGCCACCGCGATCAAGGTCTTTCCGGTCGCGGTGTTGCCCTATCTGGTCTGGCGCAGGCGATGGGCGTCGGTCGCCGGCATGATCGTCTTCCTCGGCGTCTTTCTGTTCGTGGTGCCGGCGCCGGTGCGCGGCTTCCAGCACAACGTCTCCGAATTGAAGACCTGGTTTCAGGGCATGGTGGGAACGAGCTCGGAGCAGGGGTTCGGACAGCGCGGCGAGCAGAACTGGTCGTGGGTCAACCAATCCATCATCGCGGTGACGCACCGGCTGACGCGTCCGGTGAATTACAACCAGGACAATCCGGCCAAGCCGCCGGCCACCATGAATTTGGTCGACGTCAGTTTCAGGACCGCGAACTGGATCGTACTGGCGATCTCGCTGGCGATCGGGCTTGGGTTCATCGCCGTCATGCCCGCCCGTGCGCGAACGACGCCGCGCTCGGATGCCGAGGAACTTGGTATCCTGTTCTGCCTGATGACGGTGGCCTCGCCGCTGGCCCGGCAGTATTATTTCATGTGGCTGTTCTTTCCGATGACCATCCTGATCCACCGCGCGGCCTATGATCCCCGCGCTGCCGTACGGGCCGGCACCTGGGCCTGCCTCGCGGTCTCCGGACTGTTGATGTGCCTGTCGTTTCCGGTGTTCCCGAACGAATTGCAGGCCTGGGGCAACAACCTCGCCGCGACCGTTGTCCTTGCCGCAGGGCTGGTCTGGCACATCCTGCATCCGCCAAAGGATGACGCGGCTAGCTTGCCGCGTCCTATGGAGCTACAAACCGACACGCCGAGCAACACCCGCTAGCCAGGAAGACAAAAATGTCCAACGCGCCGCAACTGCAACCCGTCCTCGACCGTATCGATGCCGATTTCGACAACAGCCTCGAGCGGCTGTTTGCGCTGCTGCGGATCAAATCGATCTCGGCCGACCCGGCCTTTGCCGGCGACTGCAAGGCGGCCGCCGATCATCTCGCCAGGGATATCGCGACGATCGGTTTTTCAACGGAGGTCAGGCCGACGGCCGGTCATCCCGCCATCGTTGCCAAGCCAAACGGCCACGGCCAAGGCAATGGAAAGTCCCGGCCGCATGTGCTGTTCTACGGGCATTACGACGTGCAGCCGGTCGATCCGCTCAATCTATGGCATCGTCCGCCGTTCGAGCCGGCGGTGACCAATCATGCCGACGGCCGGAAGATCATCGTCGCGCGGGGCGCCGAGGACGACAAGGGCCAGCTGATGACCTTCGTCGAAGCCTGCCGGGCCTGGAAATCCGTCACCGGCTCGCTGCCGGTCGACATCACCATGATCATCGAGGGCGAAGAGGAGATCGGTTCGAAGAACTTCGTGCCGTTTCTCGAGAAGACCAGGGACGAGCTGAAGGCCGACTTCGCACTGGTGTGCGACACCGGCATGTGGGACCCCAATACGCCGGCGATCACCACCTCGCTGCGCGGACTGGTCTATGAGGAGGTCAAGATCAAGGCTGCCAACCGCGACCTGCATTCCGGCGTGTTCGGCGGGGCTGCGCAAAATCCGATCCGGGTCTTGACCCGCATCCTCGGCAGCCTGTTCGACGACAACGGCCACATCACGATTCCGGGCTTCTACGACGGGGTCAAGGATTTGCCGCCGGACATCCTTGCGCAATGGAAGAAGCTGAATCTCACGCCGGAATCCTTCCTGAAGCCGATCGGTCTTTCGATACCCGCCGGCGAAAAGGATCGCCTGCTGATCGAACAGATTTCTTCGCGGCCGACCTGTGACGTCAACGGCATCATCGGCGGCTATACCGGCGAAGGCTCCAAGACGGTGATCCCGGCGCAAGCTTCGGCGAAAATCTCGTTCCGGCTGGTGGAGGGACAGGATCCCGCCAGGATTCGAAAAGCGTTTCGCGATTACGTCACCGCGCGGCTGCCGGGCGATTGCAAGGCCGAATTCGGCGACCACTCCAGCGCGCCCGCGATCGCGCTCGACTGGAACATGAAGCCGCTGGCCGCCGCCAAGCGCGCGCTGACGGAGGAGTGGGGCAAGGAAACCGTGCTGATGGGCTCGGGCGCCTCGATCCCGATCGTCGCCGATTTCAAGCGCACGCTCGGGATCGATACCGTGCTGGTGGGTTTCGGGCTCGACGACGACAACATCCATTCGCCGAACGAAAAATACGACCTCAAGAGTTTTCACAAGGGCATCCGCTCGTGGGCGCGGATACTCGCCGCGTTCGCGGAGGCGCCGCGCTGATCGGGAATTCCGCGAGCGTGATCCAGCTTCGCTGAACCATGCTCGTCGGTGTAAGTAATCCAGGTGAAGGAAAATCATGACTTCTCGTCGCTCCAGCTTGCGTGAACCATCCGATCAACCCGACAGAGACACAAAGGCGGCTACGCCTTATTACCCCGATGCAACATGGCAGCACCGTATGCCTTCAGAATCGGGCGTCAGTCCCGATCTCCTGAAGCAGGCGATCGATTTTGCGGTTGCCGGGGAGACCAAGGCACCCCGCGACCTCGCGATGAACCACTATCAAACCTTCGGCCGCGAACCATTCGGCTATGCGATCGGGCCGATCAGGGAACGTGGCGATCCGACTGGAATCATCATTCGCAACGGTTACATCGTCGCCGAATGGGGAGATCCGCTCCGGGTGGACATGACCCACAGCGTGACCAAGAGCTTTCTTTCCAGTGTCGTCGGAATTGCCGTCGAACGGGGCATGATCAAGAGCGTCGATGACGCCGTCAGGGATTATGTCGCGCCGATACAGCTCTACGCCACGCCCTCGACCATCAACAAATCGGATCGGCTCAACAGTCCAGATCTGCTGTTCCTGTTTGAATCGCCGCACAACCGCACGATCACCTGGGACAATCTGTTGCGGCAGACCAGCGACTGGGAAGGCACGCTGTGGGGCAAGCCCGATTGGGTCGACCGGCCCGACGAGAATCCGGCGGATTGGACCACGCGGCCGCGCCACAAGCCGGGCACCGTTTATAAATACAACGACACCCGCACCAATGTCATGGCGCTCGCAGCTCTCAATGTCTGGCGGCGCCCGCTGCCGCAGGTCCTGAAGGAAAACATCATGGACCCGATCGGCGCCTCCAGCACCTGGCGCTGGTTCGGCTACGAGAATTCCTGGGTGGTGCTGGATGGCACCGTGATGCAGTCGGTGACCGGCGGCGGACACTGGGGCGG
>DATNMT010000050.1:0-2265 GCA_035602495.1 Bradyrhizobium sp. | reverse complement strand
GACCGCATCGCTCGATCCGGATACCGCCGACTGGATCAGGCGGCATCTAGAGACCTATCGCAAGACCCATGGCGCGACCATTCTGCTCGCCTCGCACAACATGCTCGAAGTGGAGCGGTTGTGCGACCGCGTCATTATCATGAAACGCGGCCGCATCGAGGACGATGACACCCCGGACAAGATCATGGCCCGCTACAACCGGACGACGCTCGAAGAGGTGTTTCTCGACGTCGCCCGCGGCCGCGTGCAGGAACCCACGCCGTGAGCAAGTCAGTCGCACGCTGGGAGATCGCGCCGCACCGGATCGGTGCGATGATTCTGCGCTACTGGTATCTGTTGATCTCGTCGTGGCCGCGCCTTCTGGAACTGATCTATTGGCCGGCGCTGCAGATCATCACCTGGGGGTTCCTGCAGAGCTACATTTCCCAGAATGCCGGATTTTTCGCGCGCGCCGGCGGCACGCTGATCGGGGCGGTGATCCTGTGGGACATCCTGTTTCGCGGACAACTCGGCTTTTCGATCTCGTTTCTCGAGGAGATGTGGGCGCGCAACCTCGGCAACCTGATGATGAGCCCGTTGAAGCCGATCGAGTTTCTGATCGCGCTGATGGTGATGAGCCTGATCCGGCTCGCGATCGGCGTCATCCCGATGACGCTGCTCGCGATGTTCCTGTTCCATTTCAATTTCTACGCCATCGGGCTGCCGCTGATCGCCTTCTTCTGCAATCTGATTTTCACCAGCTGGTCGGTCGGCATCTTTGTCTCCGGGCTGGTGGTGCGCAACGGCCTCGGCGCGGAGAGCATCGTCTGGACGCTGATGTTCGCGCTGATGCCGCTGGCCTGCATTTACTATCCCGTCACCGTGCTGCCGTACTGGCTGCAACACGTCGCCTGGGCACTGCCGCCGACCTATGTGTTCGAAGGCATGCGGGCGCTCTTGATCGAGCATGTGTTTCGCACCGACCTGATGATCACGGCACTGGCCATCAACGCCGTGCTGTTTATCGCGTCATTTGCGACATTTCTTGCGCTTTTGCGCAGCGCCCGCCGCCACGGCTCGCTGCTGCAGGGTGGCGAATAAACCACTTATCCCAAGGATTTGAAGCTTCCGCGGCTTGTCCACCGCGTAGATATACCGATCTGTGCATTGACGCATTATTACGCATTCGGCACTATGCTGCGTTGCAAAAGGGATTGAGAGAAAAAAATGCCGATTGGTGAGTTTGGCGGCGCACCGCCACTGGTGGCCGAAGGCAGTCCGGCGCTGACGACGCCGATGTACTGGATGTACGAAATGGCGCAGGCCTCGCTCAATCCGGCGCGCGCCGTGACCGATGCCACCAAGATCCTGTTTCAGAACCCGCTCAATCCGTGGTCGCATACCGAGTTCGGCAAATCGATTGCCGCCGGCTGCGAATTGTTCGAGCGTACCACCCGCCGCTACGGCAAGCCGGAATGGGGTCTCCACGACACCGAGGTCAACGGCGTCCGCACCCCGATCGAAATCCGCTCGATCTGGGAAAAGCCGTTCTGCCGCCTGTTGTACTTCGACCGCAAGCTGACGCGCCCGTTGCGCAAGCCTCAGCCGCGCGTGCTGATCGTGGCGCCGATGTCGGGTCATTACGCGACGCTGCTGCGCGGCACGGTCGAGGCCTTTCTGCCGACCCATGAGGTCTATATCACCGACTGGTCCGATGCGCGGATGGTCCCGGTCGCCGAGGGCCGCTTCGATCTCGACGATTACATCGATTACGTGATCGAAATGCTGCACGTGTTAGGCGGCAACATGCATGTGATCGCGGTGTGCCAGCCTTCGGTGCCGGTGGTGGCGGCGGTTTCCATCATGGAAGCCGAGCAGGACCCATTCGTTCCGATCTCGATGACGCTGATGGGCGGTCCGATCGATACCCGCCGCAATCCCACCGCCGTCAACAACCTCGCCGCCGAGCGCGGCATCGACTGGTTCCGCAGCCACGTCATCACCAAGGTGCCGTTTCCGCATCCCGGTGTCATGCGCGACGTCTATCCGGGCTTCCTGCAGCTCAGCGGCTTCATCAGCATGAATCTCGACCGCCACACGGACGCCCACAAGAACCTGTTCAAGAACCTGGTGAAGGGCGACGGCGATTTGGTCGACAAGCACCGCGATTTCTACGACGAATATCTCGCCGTGATGGATCTCGCCGCCGAGCGCGGCATCGACTGGTTCCGCAGCCACGTCATCACCAAGGTGCCGTTTCCGCATCCCGGTGTCATGCGCGACGTC
>DATNMT010000136.1:0-2850 GCA_035602495.1 Bradyrhizobium sp. | reverse complement strand
GCAAAATATCCTTGATCCTGTCCCATTGATCGTCCCGAAGGGCGTAGCGGCGCATCTATCAGCTGACCGCCTATGAATCACGCGATAATCTGTTTGGGAATCTGGAGGGTTCTGTGAGGTCGCGCTCACGCGAGGGCGCGGCAGGCGCCCATGACGCGACCTCATTGAAGCCGGATTGAACGAAGGCGCGGGAGGGACGAACGGTGGTCAGCTATGGGGATTGTTCGAGATCGCAAGGCCCGCGCAGGTGGTTCAGCGTCTGAGGCAGGGACATGGGATGTGCGCATTGACGAAGATTTGAGATCGGACACGCATTGCGGGCGGTGGTGATGGACGATGCGCTGCGTTGAGCGATGGTTGGTGCGCCGCGCGGCAGCACGGATCCGATACCGTCTGCGATGATCGAGAGGACTGGTACAGAATGGCGCATGATGATCGCAGTGCACGACATGACAGGCTCACGATGTGTCACACCGGAACGGAGACGTTCGAGGGCCGCTGCGGCTGAAGCTGCGTCGAAAGCGCTCGATGATGCGCATGGTGCCTCCACACTCAGGACAGGCGGCAACCTCGGCCTGCGTCTGAGGATCCGAACTCACGGGCGACGCCTCAATATTGTTTGGCGCTGTCCGTTCATGATCGAGAAGGGTGAGGCAAAGAGCGAGCTTGGCGGCGCGGTGGCCATTGGCCATGAAGCCGAAGTGACGGATGCGATGGAAGCCATCGGGCAGCGTGTGAAGAAGGAAGCGGCGGATGAACTCGTCGGGTTTGAGCTTCATGATCTTTGCCGCGCCATTCTGGCGGTAATCCTTCCAGGTGAAGGCGACATGATCCTCGTCGAGGGCGACGAGCCGGCTGTTGGCGATTGCGACACGATGGGTATAGCGGCCGAGATAGGCGAGAACCTGGGCAGGACCGCCAAAGGGTCTCTTGGTATAGACGACCCAGCTGATGCGCCGCATGGCGACAAGCTGCGCCGCGAAGGCGGCAGGCTCGGCCAGGGGTGCGAGATCGCCGAAGAAGTTCAGAGTGCCGGCGTCGAAGGCCGCGGTCAGACGTTCGAGGAACATGCGCCTGAACAGCCGGGCGAGTGGTTTGACCGCCAGGAAAAAGTTCGGCCGGCTGGCGATCCAGCGCGTCGCATCGGGCGATGGACCGCCGCCCGGCACGACGCAGTGGAGGTGGGGATGATGCGTCAGCGCCTGCCCCCATGTGTGCAGCACAGCGACGACGCCAATCTCGGCGCCGAGCCGGCGCGGATTGGCGGCGAGCGTCGTCATCGCCTCAGCGGCAGCCTTGAACAGGATGGCATAGACGACGGCCTTGTTCTGAAAGGCGATCGCGGCGACCTGGGCCGGCAGCGTGAAAACGACATGGAAATAGGGGACCGGAAGCAGGTCCGCTTCTCGCGCGGCGAGCCACTCGGCGCGGGCCTTTCCCTGGCACTTCGGGCAATGTCGATTCCGGCAGGAATTATAGGCGATCCGGGTCATGCCGCAGGCGTCGCAAGCCTCCATGTGACCGCCGAGCGCCTCGGTTCGGCACGCAACGATCGCACTCATCACGCGCCGCTCAACCCGACCGAGATGACCGGCATGCAAACGGCGATAGGCGTCGCCATGCCGGCGCAAGATATCGGCAATCTCGATGGCGGGTCTGTGGGGACGGACGTCAGGGCGGCCCATAACCCGCATCCCAGACGCGTTGTCATGCCGGTGGCGTCACCTCCAGCGACAGGCGGTCGAGCGGGCTCTGCGTCGCCCGAATCGTATGGGTAGCGACCTGCGTGTAGCGCGCCGTCGACGAAAGGTTATTGTGTCCGAGCAGAACCTGGATGATCCGGATGTCGGTTCCGTTCTCCAGAAGATGTGTCGCGAAGCTGTGGCGCAGCGTGTGCAGCGTGACGCGCTTGGTCAGGCCCGCAGCCTTCACCGCCGACCGGCAGGCGGCATGCAACACGGTCTGATCGATCGGATGATCTTCGTCACGACCAGGGAACAGATAAACCCGCGGCCGGGCGAGCCGCCAGTAGGTGCGCAGGATGCCGAGCAGTTGGGGCGACAGCATCACGTTGCGATCCTTCGCGCCTTTGCCGTGGCGCACCTGGATGACACCGCGGGCGCTGTCGATGTCTTCGATCCGCAGTCCCGCAACCTCCGAGGCCCTGAGCCCGGCCGCATAGGCGGTGGTGAGCGCGGCGCGGCTCTTCAGGCTCGACACCGCCTCGAGGAACTGCACGACTTCATCCGCGCTCAGTACGACCGGTAGCTTGAGGGGCTGCCGCGCATAGGGAATGCGCTCCGGGATGAGCGCCTCGCCGAGCGTGACGCCGTAGAAAAACCGTAGTGCACAGACGATCTGGTTCAGTGCCGGCCATGAGATGCCGGTCGAGACCAGATGCACCTGGAAGGCCCGGACGTCTTCCAGCTCTAATCGGTCAGGCGATCGGCCAAAATATCGGCTCAACTTCGAAACCGCGCTGATGTAGGATCGCTGCGTCGCCGGCGACAGATTGCGGACTGTCATGTCCTCGATCATGCGGCGGCGAAGAGGGCTCAAATCGGCCATCTCAATACTCCTGTCTGAGGGGGTGGGCTGCAACACCCACATCCTCTCAGGCAGGAGGCGCTCTACGCCACCGAGCCGTTTACGCCGCGGTAGCGGCTTCGTTCAATCCCTTCCCGACTCAAATCAGGTTCGACGAGCTCACTCTGCCAGAGCAACCGTCGCTATCCAGTCCCCATGGACTCTTCTCGACGGCATTCGCCGGCGGCGGGCAGGGTGACGCGGATAATACCAAGTCTCACTGATTAGAACTCGTTCGCCCGTTGGCGCAGTCCGATGGACATG
>DATNMT010000133.1:0-4996 GCA_035602495.1 Bradyrhizobium sp. | reverse complement strand
CGCATCTCGCTGATATCAGCGGTGGCGATGCACCTGTTCATCCTGGCGATGTTCGGCCCAATGGGGCTCGACTGGAACAACGTCGTCTGGTCATGGACCGCGGCGATGGCGGTGTTCGACGTGCTGCTGTTTTCGGGCGCGGATTTTTCGTGGCGCGAGATCATATGGAGCCGGTGCGACCCCGTTCATCTGGCCGCCATCGTCCTGTTTGCGATCCTGCCGGTCTTGAGCTTCTTCAATCTCTGGGATTCCTATTTGTCCTCGGCGCTCTATTCCGGCAATCTGACCGAGGCGCAAATCTATCTGTCCGACGCCGGAGCCTCGTCACTGCCGGCGGCGATCAGCTCGCGCCTGGTGCGGACATCGCCGGACACCAATGTGTTGAACCTGCAGCGCTGGGCGATCGAGGACCTCAACGTGACGCCCTGTCCGGAAACCCGAATCTACAAGGCGATCGCCAAAAGCGTTTGCGCCAGCCTGCGCGATCCCGCGCAGCTGGTGCTGATCGTGCGGGAGCAGAGGATGTTCTTCAGCAAGCCGGAAACCGGCTATCGCTGCTCCGAATTGTGACGCTGAGTTTTGATTTTGCGGGGCCGCAAGCCGTCCATCCCTTCCCCCTGCGGGGAAGGGATGGACGAGCCTTCGCCCTCACGCCGCCGCGTTCGGGAAACGGTAGGCCTTGAACTGGTCGCGCAGCGCGGTTTTCAGGATCTTGCCGGTGGCGGTATGGGGAATGCCTTCGACGAAGGCGACGTCGTCGGGCATCCACCATTTGGCGATTTTGCCATCCATGTATTTCAAAATGTCCTCACGCGTCGCGTTCGCGCCCTGCTTGAGTTGAATGATCAGGAGCGGACGCTCGTCCCATTTCGGATGGTAGACGCCGATCACGGCGGCTTCGGCGACGGCCGGGTGACCGACCGCGAGATTTTCCAGGTCGATCGACGAAATCCATTCGCCGCCGGACTTGATCACGTCCTTGGAGCGGTCGGTGATCCGCATGTAGCCGTATTGGTCGACGGTGGCGACGTCGCCGGTATCGAAATAGCCTTCCTCGTCGAGGATGTTACTGTCGACGCGGAAATAGGCTTTCGACACCGCGGGGCCGGCGACCTTCAGCCGCCCAAACGTCTTGCCGTCCCACGGCAGCTTCTTGCCGGAATCGTCGGTGATCTTCATCTGCACGCCGAACGGCGGATAGCCCTGGGTCTGCAGCATGTCGAGCCGGGCCTCGCCTTCGAGCTCGGCGAACGGCGGCTTCAGCGCGGCCAGCGTGCCGATCGGGCTCATCTCGGTCATGCCCCAGGCGTGGCGCACCGTCACCCCCATGTCGACGAACGACTTGATCATCGAGCGCGGCATCGCCGAGCCGCCGCAGACCACGAATCTCAGATGCGGCAGCTTCAGATGGTTGGCGGCGATGTGGTTGAGCAGCATCAGCCACACCGTCGGCACGCCGGCGGTATGCGTCACCTTCTCGGTCTCGAGCAATTCGAACACCGAGGCGCCGTCGAGCTTGGCGCCGGGGAAGACCAGCTTGGTGCCCATCGACGGCGCGGAGAACGCGATGCCCCAGCTATTGGCATGGAACAGCGGCACCACCGGGAGCATTGTATCGCCGGCATTGGCGCCCAGCGAATCGCCGGTGTTGGCCATCAGCGCATGCAGCACGTTGGAGCGATGCGAATACAACACGCCCTTGGGATCGCCTGTCGTGCCCGAAGTGTAGCACATCGCGGCCGCGGTGTTTTCGTCGAACGTCTTCCACTTGAAATCGCCGTCGACCTCCGCGATCCAGTCCTCATAGGCGACCGCCTTCTTCAACGTGGTTTGCGGCATGTGCGCCTTGTCGGTGAAGACCACGTAGCGCTCGACGCTCGGCATCTTGTCGGCGATTTTTTCCAGGATCGGCACGAAGGTGATGTCGGTCATCACCACGCGGTCCTGCGCATGGTTGACGATCCAGGCGATCTGTTCGGGAAACAGCCGGGGATTGACGGTATGGCAGATGGCGCCGATACCCATGATGCCGTACCACGCCTCGAGGTGGCGCCAGGTGTTCCAGGCAATGGTGGCGACGCGGTCGCCGAGCTTGATGCCGTCGCGGTCCAGCCGCTGCGAGACTTTCAGCGCACGCTTGTGGATTTCGGCGTAATTGGTGCGATGGATGGGTCCTTCGACCGACCGTGTGACGACCTCCTGCGTTCCGTGTATCTGCGCCGCGTGCTCGAGAATCCGGTGAACAAGCAAAGGCCAATCTTGCATCAAACCAAGCATACGAACGTTCCTCCAGAACAGTGTTATCGCCGCGGTTCTTCACGGAATTGCAATGAAGTTTAGCGCGGAGAAAGCACGCCGCAAATGGCCTTGTGGCGGTCCGGCCTGCGGCGAAAGGCCAATGGCGGCCGTGGCGGCGGCGCTGTTGATGCTGTGTGCGCTGGCCGACCCGGCTGCGGCGGCGCGCAGGTCCGGACCGGGGCCGTGGGGCGATCTGTTCGGCGGGCAACGCGTCAAGCTGCGCGGCTCGCTGCTGCCGGCGTCGGTGCCGTTGCCGAAGCCGCGTCCGGCCGAGGCGCCGGCCAAGCCGCCGGACACGCCTGCCGAGGCGAAGCCGGCACCCGGCGAGCCCGGCCGGCCGGCCGTGCCGGCCGTGTCCACCCCGCCGCCGCCCTCGGCCTGCCGGCTGGCGCTGACGGAGGAGATCGCGATCGCCCCCTCTATTCCCGATATCCACGGCCCCGGCGGCTGCGGCGGCGAGGACCTGGTCCGGCTCGAGGCCGTGGTGCTGGCGGACAAGCACCGGGTCGCGGTGACGCCGCCTGCGACCTTACGCTGCCCGATGGCCTCGGCCATCGCCGATTGGATCCGCACCGACGTGACGAGCCTCGCCGTCGGCCTCGGCACCGAGCCCGTTGTGCTCGACAATTTCGACTCGTATGAATGCCGCGGATTCAACCGGATTCCTGGCGCGCATCTATCCGAACATGGCCGCGCCAACGCGCTCGATGTGCGCGCGATCAAACTCGCCGACGGTCGGTCGATTTCGCTGACCGACCGCACGGTGTCGCGGGATTTGCGCGAAACCGTGCTGCATTCGGTATGCGCGCGGTTCATGACGGTGCTGGGGCCGGGCTCGGACTGGTATCACGAGGATCACATCCATCTCGACCTGATGGAGCGGCGCAACAACTACAAAATCTGCCAGTGGAACGTATGGGACCCGCTGCCGCAGGTCGCGCCGCTGCTGCCGGCCGCGCGCCCCGAGGAGGCGCCGCCACGCGAGGTCGCCGCGAAATCCGACGCGGTCAGGCCAGAGCCCGCGAAATCGGAGCCTGCGGAATCCGGCAAGGCCGCGCCAGCCAGCGCGGACACCGGCGTGCCCGCGACCAAGCCGCCAACGAAAAAGCGCCGGTAAAACCGGCGCTTTTCATTCCGAAACGAAGCGTTGCAGCGAGTTACTGCATCATCGCGTTGAAAGTGTTGCCGCCGCCTTGCAGCGCCATCTGCGAGTTGAACGGCGAGTCGCCTTTGTGCGGCTCCAGCACGACGACGATGGTGCCGAGCTTCACCCGGTTATAGAGATCGATCACGTCCTCGTTGGTCATCCGGATGCAACCTGAGGAGATCGACGCGCCGATATATTCCGGCTGGTTGGTGCCGTGAATCCGGAACAGCGTGTCCTTGCCGCCCGAATACAGATAGAGCGCGCGCGAACCCATCGGATTGTCCGGTCCCGGCGCCACGAAGGTCGGCACGCCGAGCCGTTCGATCTCGCCCTTGGTCGGATGCCAGGGCGGCCACTCGGTCATGCTGCCGATCTTGGCGATGCCGGACCACGCCATCGCTTCCTCGCCGACGGTGATGCCGTAGCGGATCGCCTTGCCGTCATTGAGGACGTAATAGAGATAGTGATTGTCGGAATCGACCACGATCGAGCCGGGCGCTTCCCTGCGGTGATACTCGACGATGGCGCGGCGGAATGGCTCGGCAACCGGCACGTTGGTGTAGCGGATTTTCGCCAGCAATTCCTTGTCGCGCGGTTTGAAATTGGTGGTGTTGGTCGCCTCATAGGTCGTGGCCTGCATGCAGCCCGACAGGGTCAGGCCGGCAGCCAGAATTCCCAGCATTACTTTGAGCGACGACATGGTGTACTTCCGATCGAAAACCCCGCATCCGCGCGCGCCAATACTGCGCCCGCAAACGCCACGATTCCATTAAGCTAAGCCTATTATCGCCGAACTTGGTCATAATTCCAGACCTTAGATCGTTGTCCCGCGCTGCGGCACGCCCGCTGTGTCTTTTTTGCCGCATATCATTCACCTTCCGGCTGATTTTTGGGCAGTCGGGCCACAGACGCCGAATCAGTGCCATGCTGCAGCCACCCGGCCGCCACAAATATCGACCGGCGGGTAACGCGGGGCCCATGAGGCGCTTGCCAGGGCCGAGGCTTGTCCTGTTGGGTAGGACCGGCGCGCCCAGTTCCCGGAGTCCCCATGCTGTCGGTGTTCGTCCCTTCCGAAACCTCGCTGAAGAAAGCAGCCAGCGCCGATCTTTCCGCGATGCCGGAGAACGCGGTCTGGATCGACCTCGTCAAGCCGACCGCGGTCGAGGACAAGGCGGTGGAGCGGCTCGCCGGGATCGCGGTGCCGACCCGGGAGGACATGCAGGAGATCGAGATCTCCTCCAGGCTCTATATCGAAAACGGCGCGCGTTACATGACGGCGACGCTGATGTGCGCTGCGGACACCGAAAATCCGCGCACCACCGCGGTGACCTTCATCCTCGCCAGCCATCGTCTGGTCACCGTGCGCTATGACGAGCCGAAACCGTTCATCATGGTGGAGAACAAGCTGGCGCGCTCATGCCCGGCCGGCATCACCGGCGAAATGGTGCTGATGGAATTGCTGGACGCGGTGATCGACCGCAACGCCGACATCCTGGAGCGCGCCGGCAGCGACATGGACAACATCAGCCACGACATCTTCGAGCCCGCAGG
>DATNMT010000127.1:0-27328 GCA_035602495.1 Bradyrhizobium sp. | reverse complement strand
GCCCGCTAGAGCATGACGGGATGGAGTTGAATCGATTCGTCGTGAGCGCGAAGCACCAGCATCTGGTGCTCCGGGTGCGGCGCGGCGGGTGCCACAGGGCCTTACCAAAAAATCGCAAAACAACCCCATGCAAAGTAGAAGGCATCGACTTGCTCGACTTATATTCCAAGAAAAGTGGGTACTAGCGCGGTACGTTCCGGGTCAGCTCGAACAGCCGGCTCGGGCTGAGCGGGATTTCCAGGAGTTCGACGCCTTTGGCTTTCAGATCGAGCGCGTCTTCGATCGCTTGTGCGAACAGTGGCCCGCCGGGAATCGCGCCGGCTTCACCAGCGCCCTTGATGCCCATCGGATTGAGCGGCGATTTGGTCACGGTGTGGCCGAGTTCCATGCGCGGCACCTCGAGCGCCGACGGCAGGAGATAATCGGCGAGCGACGCGTTCAGGAGTTGCCCCTGATCGTCGAACACAAGTTTCTCGTAGAACGCATTGCCGATGCCTTGGGCGACGCCGCCGTGAATCTGTCCGGCCAGGATCATCGGGTTGATCACCGTGCCGCAGTCATGCACCACGACGTATTTCAAAATCTTCAGGTCGAAGGTTTGCGGGTCCATTTCAATGATCATGGCGTGGACGCCATTGGCGGTCGCTCCCATTTTGGGCCCGAAATATTGAGTCGATTCGAGTCCCGGTTCGGTGCCGGGCTCGACCGCCCCGCGCATCGGGTTGGCGAGGTTGGCGAGATCGCCGAGTTTCACAAACTTTTCCGGGATACCGACGATCGACACCTTGCCGTCGTCGATCACGAGGTCGTCCTCGGAGCATTCGAAGAGATCGCTGGCCTGCTTCAGCGCCTTCTTCCGCACCACTTTTGCGGCCTCGTTGACGGCGTTGCCGGCAACCACCGCGCCGCGGCTCGCAAAGGTGCCGGCGCCCCAGTAAAACTGGTCGGTATCGCCGGTGACGACGTCGACATCGGTTACGGCGACACCCAGCTGATCGGCGGCGATCTGGGCAAACACCGTAAAATGTCCCTGGCCCTGGGTGCCAATCCCCGTGGCCACGCTGACCTTGCCGTTCGACTGCACCTGGACTTTTGCGCCTTCATACGGGCCGATCCCGGTGCCTTCGACATAGCAGGCAACGCCGATGCCGAGATGGCGGCCCTGGGTGCGCGCCTTGGCCTGTTCGCTCCTGAACGCCTTGTAGCCGATTGCGTCCAGCGCCATGTGGAGCACCGGCTCGTAATTGCCGCTGTCGTATTCCAGCACCTCGAAATCCTGATAGATGATCTCGTTGTTGTAGGGGAATGCATCGGGCGGGATCAGATTGCGTCGCCGGATTTCAGCGGGATCGATGTTCAGCTCGTTGGCGGCGAAGTCGAGCAGCCGCTCCATCACGAACACGCCGTGCTGGCGGCCGGCGCCGCGATAGGGCGTGACGGTCGGCAGATTGGTGAACACTTGTGTAAAGGTGCTGTCGTAGTTCGGCACCACATAGGGGCCGAGCAGGGTGCACTGGCTGTTGATCGGCACCGTCAGCCCGTAAGGATCGTAGGCGCCGCCGTCGTGCAGGAACACGTCCTTGATGCCGAGGATCTTTCCATCATGCGTAAGTGCGATTTCGGCATCGTGAACCTGTCCGCGCTCATGGGTGGTGGCGAAGAAATGCTCCAGCCGGTCCTCGATCCATTTGATCGGCCGGTTCAGCTTCATCGACACCCAGGGCAGCAGCACCTCCTCGGGATAGAACATCATGATCTTCGGCCCAAAACCGCCGCCGACGAAGGGCGCGATGACGCGGACCTGCCGCTCGTTGAGCCCGAGCATTCCGGCAAGGCCGTTGCGAACGAACACCGGCGCCTGGGTCGTGTCCCAGATCGTCATCTGGTTAGCGCGGCCATCCCATTGCGCGACCACGCCACGGGTTTCGATCGGCGACGAGATGCCGTGCTCGTACCAGAAGCGGCGCTTGATGATATGATCGGCCCTGGCCGCAGCCGCGGCGTAGTTGCCTTTGGTTTGCCGGACATGCGCTGACACATTCGAGCCAACGTCCTCGTGCACCAGCGCCGACCCGGCACGCAGGCCTTTTTCCAGATCGACCACCGCCGGGAGCTGCGCGAGTTCGACCTCGATATCGTCCAGCGCGTCCTCGGCGATATAGCGGCTTTCGGCGATCACGATCACCAGCGGCTCGCCGACATGGCGGACCTTGTCCTTGGCGAGCGGAATCTGGGTTCGCTCGTGGAACACGATGCCCTCGATCGGGGGCGGCGGCACCAGGATAGGGCCGGGCTGCCAGTAGTCGCCGAGGTCGCCGGCGACATAGGCGGCGACGACACCGGGCCGCTGTAGCGCTCGCGTGACGTCGATCTTGAGGATGCGCGCATGCGCGACTTGGCTGCGCAGGAACGCGGCGTGCAGCATGCCAGGCAGTTCGACGTCGTCGATGAACAAGGCTTGTCCAGTGAGAAGCCGGCGGTCCTCGTTGCGCTTGATCGGCTCGCCGAAGGTGCGCGTGGACATGTCAGCCCCGCATCTTTTCGGCTGCCGCCATCACGGCATCGACAATGTTCTGATAGCCAGTGCAGCGGCACAGATTTCCCGACAATGCCTCGCGCACCTCGTCTTCGCCGGGCGAGGGGTTTTCGTCGAGAAAGGCCGTCATGGTCATGAGGATGCCGGGCGTGCAATAGCCGCATTGCAGACCATGATGATCGTGCATCGCCTGCTGCAGCGGATGGTATGCGCCGTCCTTGCCCGCCAGGCCTTCGACGGTCGATATCTCATGGTTGTTGGCCTGCACGGCCAGCATCAGGCATGAGCGCATGGGCTCGCCATCGAGCAGAATGGTGCAGGCGCCGCAGACGCCATGTTCGCAGCCGACGTGGGTGCCGGCGAGCGCCAGATCGTGGCGCAGGAAGTCGCTGAGCAGCAGGCGCGACTCGACGCGGCGCTGATATTTTTGGCCGTTCGCCGACAGTGTGATGTCGTGAAAATCAATGTCCATTGCGCGCCCGCTGGTAAGCTGTTTGCAGTGCGCGTTCGGCGAGTACGCCCGCGATATGGCGCTGATAATCCGCCGTCGCCTGCACGCTGCCGCCGGGATCGATCATCCTCTGCACCGATGCCGATATGTCCCGGAGTGCCGATTCGGTTGCAACATGCCCAATGAGACACCTGGCTGCCGGGCTCGCATCGACCGGGGTCTCGCCGACTCCGCAAAAGGTCAGACGAACCTCGGTGCATTCTTGCCGAGCGCCGATCGTCACCATCGCGGCCACGCCGGCTATGGCAAAATCGCCGCGCCGGCGGGCGATCTCCATGAAGCACGAACCGGTGCGCGGCTTTGCCAAGGGCAGTTCGATCTCGACCAGCATCTCGTCCGGCTTGAGAGCGGTCGTCAGCGCGCCGACGAAAAACTCCGAAGCATGAACCCACCGTTCTTGCTTTACCGCCTGAAGCCGGAATCGGGCGCCCAGCGCCACGGCGATCGCGGGCAGTTCCGACGCCGGGTCGGCATGCGAAAGATTGCCCCCGATCGTGCCGCGATTGCGGATCTGCGGATGGGCGATGTGCGGCAGCGCTTCGGCAATCAAGGGAAACGACCCGGTGAAGGCTGCGTCGCGCTGCAGCGCCCGGTAGCGCGTCAGCGGACCGACTCGGGTTGGGCCAGTGGACGGGTGAATGCCGGCGAGACCCGCGATCTCGTTGATGTCGATCAGCACGGCGGGGCGGGCCAGACGAAAATTCATCGTCGGTATCAGGCTCTGTCCGCCGGCCAGGAATTTCGCCTCGTCGCCGTATTGCGCTTTAAGCGAAAGCGCGTGCTCGAGCGAGGTGGCGGCGATATATTTGAAGGGAGCAGGCTTCATGGCGCTCGCATGCAAGGCAACATAAAAGCGGTCCTGCGCATTGAGCGAGATGCCGCGTTCAAAGTATGAGGCGGCGCCTCGTCCAAGTCAAAACCAAGTCAAAAAACCGCGGCGGTTCCCGGCTATCTGAAAATCCGATGGGGGCATGCTTGACCCCGATGGTTGTTCTTGCCCATTAATATCTCCGCATGCGCAAACATTGTGCGCGCCATTTGCACTGGC
The DNA here is from genome assembly GCA_035602495.1 of Bradyrhizobium sp. Taxonomy (GTDB): domain Bacteria; phylum Pseudomonadota; class Alphaproteobacteria; order Rhizobiales; family Xanthobacteraceae; genus Bradyrhizobium. The sequence continues at coordinate 23,233 of DATNMT010000127.1, read as the reverse complement.
GTTTGCCAGTATTTGACCATGGCGTTGCAAATGCCGAAGTCATTGAAGCCAGTCAGTCCGGGCGTTACGCTGCGCGCGGGCGAACGAGAATCGTTCGTCGCTGCAAACGATCCGGCACGCATGAGCAACGAGGCCGATGCCACGGCAAAGTCCGTTTCGACGCCGCAGCGCCTCGCGGTCGACATTCGCGACGTTTCGCTGACGTTCGAGACCGCCGACGGCAAGGTCGATGCGCTGTCGAATGTCAGCCTCGAGATCGCCGACGGCGAGTTCGTCTCCTTCATCGGCCCCTCCGGCTGCGGCAAGACCACGATGCTGCGGGTGATCGCCGATCTGCAGCAGCCGACATCGGGCACGCTTCTGGTCAACGGCATGAGCGCCGAGCAGGCGCGGCTCGGGCGCCGTTACGGCTACGTATTCCAGGCGCCCGCGCTGTTTCCGTGGCGCACCATCGAGAAGAACCTGAAACTGCCACTGGAGATCATGGGCTTTTCGCCCAGTGAGCAGCAGCAGCGGGCGGCGCGCTATCTGGCGCTGGTCAATCTCACCGGTTTCGAGCGCAAATTCCCCTGGCAATTGTCCGGCGGCATGCAGCAGCGGGTCTCGATTGCCCGGGCGCTGTCGTTCGACCCGGCGCTGCTGCTGATGGACGAGCCGTTCGGCGCACTCGACGAGATCGTCCGCGACCATCTCAACGAGCAATTGTTGCAGTTGTGGGACAAGACCGGGAAGACGGTTTTGTTCGTCACCCACTCGATACCCGAGGCGGTCTTCCTGTCGACCAGGATCGTGGTGATGTCGCCGCGCCCGGGCCGGATCATCGATATCATCGATTGCAATTTTCCACGCAAGCGCACGCTCGAAATTCGCGAGACTCCCGAATTCCTCAAGATCGCGCAGCGCGTGCGCACGGGCCTCCGGGCGGGACATTCCTATGACGAGTAGCGCGCTCGCCCTGTCGGTGTCAGATGCCGGCGCATGGCGGCGTCAGCTGCTGATCGTGCGCTACGCGCCGATCGTCACGATTGTACTGGCGCTGATAGCGATCTGGTACGTCGCGGCCGTGCTGATGAATCTGTCGCTGGTGCGCGATGGATTCGAACGGGAGGAGACACCATACACGATTTCCGACTTGCTTGAGGGCACCATGAGTGCCGAGCGGCCGCTGCTGCCGGCGCCGCATCAGGTGATCTCAGCTTTCTCTGATTCGGTTTTCGGCTATGCGCCGACCGCGCCGCGCAGCCTGGTCTATCATTCGGCGGTGACGCTATCGGCGACGCTGCTCGGTTTTGTGTTCGGCGCGCTGCTTGGCATCGGGCTGGCGCTGATGATCGTACACAGCCGGGTGCTGGAAAAGAGTCTTCTGCCCTGGATCATCTGTTCGCAGATGGTCCCGATCCTGGCGCTGGCGCCGATCTTCGTCGTGGTGCTCGGGGCGATGGGATTGCAGGGCTTGCTGCCGAAGTCGATCATTTCGGCCTATCTGTGCTTCTTCCCGATTACGATCGGGATGGTGAAGGGATTTACCTCGCCCGATCCAATGCAACTCGATCTGATGCGGACGTGGTCGGCAAGCCCGCGACAAGTGCTGGCAAAACTGCGCTGGCCCTCGGCCGTCCCCTATCTCTTCGCCAGCCTCAAGGTCGCGATATCGATTTCGTTGATCGGTGCCATCGTCGCCGAGTTGCCGACCGGCGGCGAAGCCGGAATCGGCGCGCGCCTGCTGGCGGGATCCTACTACGGCCAGACCGTCCAGATCTGGTCGGCGCTGCTCGCAGCCGCCATCCTCGCCTCGGGGCTGATCGCACTGGTGGATGTCACCGAGCGAATGGTCGGGATGCGGATGGGGGCGCGGTCATGAACCCGGGCCGGCTCAAATTGGGATTCATCCTTGCGGCGGCAGGCATGCTGCTGGCGCTGGTCCTGCCGCTTTCCGGCGAGGTCACCGTGTCTCTCGCGTCGCGACCGCTGCTGTTGGCATTGACGCTGGACGCGGCGCTGCTGTACGCGGCTGGCGCATGGACCGGCGGGTGGCGGGCCATTGTGTTTGGCCTGGCGGGCGCCCAATGCGGCGCCGCGACCACGCTCGCTTTGCTGCGCGACCCCGGCATCGCGGGCTCGGCCGCGGCGGGCTTCTGGGTGATCGTGCTCGCGGTCTGGCTCGGCGCGGCCTTATGCGTGATGCAGCTTGCCACCACCCGATCGCGCGGGGAGGGAGCGCGGCGCGCGCTCGACCTTGCCATCCCCCTGCTGTTCGGGGCGGTGGTGTTTTATCTCTGGGAAGCGGGCGTGCGCGGCTTCGGCGTGTCGCCGGTGATCGTGCCGGCGCCGAGTGCCGCGGCGGCGCGGTTCGCCGCATCCCTGCCGACACTCGGCGGGGATTTCGTCCAGACCTTCGTGCGCGGCGTGTTGATCGGCTATGTCATCGGCTGCGGCGCCGGACTCCTGGTCGCGATCATCGCCCAGCGCTTTGCGTTCCTGGGCCGCGGGCTGCTGCCGCTCGGCAATTTCTTTTCGGCGTTGCCGCTGGTCGGCGTGGCGCCGATCATGGTGATGTGGTTCGGCTTCGACTGGCCGTCGAAGGCCGCCGTCGTGGCGCTCGTGACGTTCTTCCCGATGCTGGTGAACTCGCTCGCCGGCCTGTCCGCTTCCGGTCATATGGAGCGCGACCTGATGCGGTCCTACGGCGCCGATCACCGGCAGACCCTGACCAAACTCCATCTGCCGGCAGCGCTGCCGTTTATCTTCAACGCCTTGAAGATCAACGCGACCCTGGCGCTGATCGGTGCGATCGTCGCCGAATTCTTCGGGACGCCGACGCAAGGCATCGGCTTTCGCATCTCGACGGAAGCCGGACGAATGGCGATCGACATGGTGTGGGCGGAAATCGCGCTCGCCGCGATCGCGGGTATGGCGTTTTACGGACTTGTCGCGCTCGCCGAGCGCGCGACCACTTTCTGGCATCCAACCTATCGAACCTGACTCGGCGGCGGGTTCTCAAGAGCTTCGGAGTATCGCATGAAGAAGATAGTGGCACTGGCTCTAGGCATGACACTGGGCTTGTCATTGGCGACGGCGCAGGCGGCGGACACCGTCACCATCCAGTTGAAATGGGTCGCGCAGGCCCAGTTCGCCGGTTACTTCGTCGCCAAGGAAAAGGGGTTCTACAAGGACGCCGGCCTCGACGTCACCATCAAGCCGGGCGGTCCGGACGTGGCGCCTCCGCAGGTGATCGCCGGCGGCGGCGCCGATGTCGTGGTTGACTGGATGCCGTCGGCACTGGCGTCGCGCGAGAAGGGCGTGCCGCTGGTCAACATCTCCCAGACCTTCAAGAAATCGGGCCTGGAGCTGACCTGTCGTGCCGAAACCGGGATCAAGAAGCCCGCCGACTTCAAGGGCAAGACCATCGGCATCTGGTACGGCGGCAACGAATATCCGTTCCTGTCCTGGATGTCGAAGCTTGGCTACAAGACCGACGGCTCGGCCGGCGGCATCAAGATCATCAAGCAGGGCTTCAACGTCGACCCGCTGCTGCAGAAGCAGGCCGACTGCGTTTCGACCATGACCTACAATGAGTATTGGCAGGTGATCGACGGCGGCTACAAGCCGAGCCAGCTCGTCGTCTTCAAATACGAAGACGAGGGCGTCGCCACGCTGGAGGACGGTCTTTGGGTTTTGGAAAAGAACCTGAAGGACCCGGCGTTCGTGGCGAAAATGGCAAAGTTCGTCAAGGCTTCGATGAAGGGCTGGGACTACGCCAAGAGCCATCCGGATGAGGCCGTCAAGATCATCCTGGCCGGCGACACCACCGGCGCGAAGACCGAAAAGGACCAGAAGCGGATGATGGGCGAGATCGGCAAGCTGCTCGGCCCCGCCGACGGCAAGCTGGATGTCAAGGACTACGACCGCACCGTCGCAACCCTGATGTCGGGCGGATCGGATCCGGTCATCACCAAGAAGCCGGAAGGCGCCTATACGTTTGCGGTTTACGACGCGATGAAGTGATCGCCGCCGCCGCGGGTCGGGAAAAACAGCGGCGGCCGAGTACGGCCGCCCGCAAGGTCAACGGAGTGCTGTCGACAGTTGCGCAGTTTCAGAAATCATCGATCGGGTGCAGATCGCCTTGACGCGGGCGGTCGCCTTGAACATGCATCCCGACAATAAGAGCCGAACCTATTTTGTCGTCGTCAGCCGGCGCGGCGATGGGGCTTTTCCGTTTTGCTGGGAGATCCAGCGCCGCCGGCAGGCCATGGGCGTCAAGGTTTCCGGCTCCGGCTATCGCTCGTATCGGGCGGCTCAGGATGCCGGCAGCGAGGCGCTGGCCAAATTTCTGGACGATTTCTCCGAAGAAGCAGAAAGAAGCCGCTGAACCGCAGTTCCCGTGGTCGCAGGGAACATCGAGACCGCGTGTTGCGACACCGTCGGGATTGGTGTTTGCTGTTCGCGGACTTCAGGGGAGGCGCAATGCATATCAAGATCGCCATCGCGGCTTCGGCCATGCTTCTTGCCACCGCCAGCGTCCGGGCGGAGGACAACAGGGCTTGCATACTGAAAGCGACCGAAACGCTGCCCCGCATCTCCGGGCTTGTGGTCAAGAAAACGCGCACCCGTCCCGTTCCGGCGGCAGTCCTGGCGACGTGGCAGGGCCAGACGCGTCCGATCATCGTGGACGTGGATATCGTCGCGGCCGGCGCGGCGGAAACCTATTCCTACATGTGCGTGCTGACCAAGGGCGCGGCCTATGTACGCCGGGTGATGAGCTAGCAAGGGAAAGCCGTTCCCCGATGAGCTAGTAAATCCGTTCAGTCATATAGACCGCTGTTTTTGTTGAGTCTTCCGAACGACGTCGATACGACGGAACAATCCGCTGGCGGAAGGGGTGGGATTCGAACCCACGGTACCCTTGCAGGCACGCCGGTTTTCAAGACCGGTGCCTTAAACCACTCGGCCACCCTTCCGTAGTAGGAATTTCAATCGCTTAGCGCAGGGCATTTCCGAACGCAATGCGAACATGGGGCCAAGTTGGAGCCAAGCCACTTTACGCACCGCAGAAACCCGCCGCCAGCGCACCGCCGAAACCGAATTGTCCGCCGGGCGGCTCGAAACAAGGGAGCGGAACCGGCACAGCGGCCATCGCCGGAAAACGAGTCCTGAGGGCTGGGCGTGCGGGTCCGAAATATGGTGTGGCAACCTCCACGCGGAACCAACGCCGTTCCTCCGGGTTGGGGCAGATAGACCGCCGGAGGATCGTGCATGCGCCTTACGCTCGTCGCGCTCTGCGTCGCCACTTCCGCTTCCTTGGCATCGGCTCAGACCCAATCCGAACAAAAGCAACCGGCCGACTCTCAGCACAGCACTGGCCGCACTGTGTTGCCTGATGACAATAAGGGTCAACTTCAGCCGCAGGGCTGGACCGGCCCGATCACCACTGGCAGCGGCGGCACGCCGGCGGCTAGTCCTCAAGGGCAGTCTCCGCCTGGCATGCAGGCAGCGCCCGACGGTTCATCAAAGAGCATCGTTGATCCGAAGTAACGCGATGCAGAACCTCTTCGCCGTGGCCTTTCACCGTGGCTTTCCTGCTAAAGAAGAGGTCGTCAATGGGACCCAATTTGGACCCAATCAGCTTCATTCGGCTGTTTTGATGCCTTCGTTCTTCGCGAGGGCCTCCCTCAGGGAAAAATTGCGAATCCTCGGCCAAGCCCCATCTCTTTTGCAGCGGTCTGTCGGGGGCACGGCCGAACCCATGGAGGAAACATGAGGAACCTATTCGTAGCAGTTCTATTCGCCAGCAGCCTCTCATTCGTCGGCGCGGCCAATGCGGCAGATGGATGTGGCCCCGGTTGCCACAGCACGCAGAGCGGCGCATGCGTCATCGACGGGTGGGGCGCTACCAAAGCTCCCAACGAGTGTCCCGCCGGGGCTCGACCACGCCCGCCATGCGGACCTTACTATGTTTTCCGCTACGGGACCTGTTTCCTGAGGTGAAAGGGCGGCCGTCCGCCAACCGGTTCTCACCAGTGCGGCTCGAAAGGGGCGGAAGCAAACGCGATCACCGATGGTGCGTTTCCCTGGATCCCCGGTGAATAGCCATGCGCGCGCCGCCGTTGCGGATCGGCAATGAGGCCAGGGCTTCCGTCGCCGACCGCGCCGATTCCAGACCCAGGCTGGCGTTGGGATGATAGAACGCATACGCGCCAGGCTCCTGAATGGCCGTCTGCGCAAATACCGGCGTCGCGATCATCGTCGACAAGGCGGCGATAGCGCCTGGAAGTCTGAATTTGGACGTCGGCGTCTCTAATCGAATTTGACGCGTTACGCGTTGAGTAACTCTCATCCGAGCGCGCGGTGGTATCGGCTCGGTGTCTGGCCCGTGATCTTCCGGAACACGGCCGTAAACGAACTGGTTTCGCTGAAGCCAACGGTCAGCCCGACCTCGGTCACGGAATGCTTTCGTTCCGCCAACATGGCCTTGGCCCGCTCGATGCGACGGCTGGTGTGGTAGCGATGCGGCGGAACGCCGAACGATTGCTTGAACGCGCGGCAAAAGTGGAATGTGCTCAATCGAACCAGCCGCGCCAGCGTCACCAGCGGGATTTGCTCCGAGAGATGTTCCTCGATGTAGGAGGTCAGGATACGTTGCTGCCAGGCGGCCAGGCCACCCTTGACGGCGGCCTCGGCGGACGGTGTCCCGCGATTGAGGCGCACCAGCTCGTGGATCAGGACCACGCCAAGTGCCTCGGCATAGAGTCGGTTGGCGCCGCCGGGCACGTCGAGCGCTTGCCTGAGCTTGACCGCGGTACTCCAGATCGTCGCGTCCTCGAAGAACAGCCGCGGCGCAAACCGGATATCTGCGAGATTCTGTTCGGAATCGATCTGAAGTTCCGCGGGATCGAAATAGAAATACGTCACACCGGTCGGGGTGCGCGGGTCATACCACTCGCGATATCCATGCGTCGCCGGCACGAATATGAGCTTCTTGGCGACGTCGCGCAGCGTCGACTGTGCTGCGCCCTCGACATGGGAGACGCCGTCGCGGCGGACGCCCTTTTCGTATGCGGCAAGCAGGTGCATGGACGAACGGAAGCTGAAGTCCACGCGCTGGTGCGTCGTTGCCTCGACGAACTCGGCCGCCATGCCGTGCCACCTTATCCCGCGGCGAATTGCTGCGTGATGCGGCGCGACGCTCACCGTCGGAGATGAACTGCCGGGTTGCCGCTCCGGTCGGGTTACGCCGACGTCTGCGCGGGGACCATGAAGCACCGGCAGCGAACGGCGTATGGCGCTGTTGAAGGCAAGCTGTTGCGGCGTACCCTTGCCAAGGGACTTCGACGAAATGCTGGCAGGTGAGGAGCTGTTCAACATCGTATCAAACCCCGTGTTTCAGGTTTCGGGCTCTGAGGATTCCGCCCGTTCGTTTGTTGAACGCAGATTAGTGGACCGCCGCGGAACTCCTCCATCCCACTTAGGTTTCATCGTTGGCCGCCAAACCTATACCTAGGTTTAGAGTGTCACCGACCGGTGAGACGTTGCGGCTGAGGCAAAATTCCGTGGAATCCAGCAATCGCAAACAAGTATGCGATCCAGAAATTGTGTATTGGTTCGGCCCGTGATCGGATGATGAGCAATGTGAGTTACGCGCAGCTTGATCCGTACACGTCTGCCTCGAATCCCCCCAGGCCCCGGTTGCCCCCGAGCCGCGGCCACAATGGAAAATGCGAAGCCGCTTTCCTCCCGGCCGCTTTGTACGAGACGCAGGCAAGAAGGGCCGGTGGCATTCAGCCGCCGGCCCCTTTTTTTGTCGGTCGCGATGTTGCGCCTGGTTTCGCCGCATGCCCCCGCGCAGCGAAACGGAGGTGACCGCTCATCCGTTGCGGTGCCGCTCTATGGCGTTGTCCAGGCAGCCAATCAGAGTGCCTTCGTCGAAGGGCTTGGTCAGGAAGCAAAGCGCTCCCTCGCTGAGCGCCCGTCGGCGGGCGCTCTCGTCGGGGACGGCGGTGATGAAGATGAATGGAACCCGGTTTCCCTGGCCCCGCAAATGCGATTGGAGCTCGACGCCGCTCATCGCCGGCATACGGACGTCGGCGATGACGCACCAGCTATCGTGTAGTTGAGCCGACCGCAGGAACGCCTCGGCGGATGCAAACGTAAACGGTGTATAGCCGAGCGACCTGATGAGGTTGTTGAGGCCGGCCCGAACAGAGTCATCGTCGTCAACAATTGCAATCACCGGGCTCGCGATCAAAATACATGTCCTTGAGGGGAAAGCGGCATATCTGCTTTCACGCCGTTGCTCGAATCGCCAGATTGGGCCGGGACACCTTGCCTGAATATCATACTTAGGTTTCGAATTTGGCTAGCCAGGCCGCCTGATCCTGAGCAACTCCGCCACCGAACCTGTCCCGGACCAGCGGCCACATCAAATTGAATTCCGCCATCTGTAAAGTCCCCGGCGGATGCTCGCAATTTGGTACCCCGGGGGCAGTCCTTCGGCAACCGTGCGGCGGCAATAATTCGCGACCAATTGCCCGGGCGCGGGCGTTTTGCACGCCGCGAACATGCCCGCGCTCCTCTGCCGCTGTCGACGCCCCATCGCACGGCAACGACCCGCAGCCGGCGGAAACGGCAAGAACGCGACAGAATGAGCAGTGAACGATCCATAAGACGCCCCCGCATGCCTATCCCAAACTCATCCACTACAACAAGCTCGACAAAGGCGGTCATTTCGCGGCGTGGGAACAGCCGCAGCTCTTCAGTGCCGAACTCCGGGCAGCGTTCAAATCGCTGCGCCCGGCGCAGAACGGATAGCGGCCCGGGCTGGACGCTATTGCTGTTTGGCGCGCGTCTCAACCGACGGTCGAAGCAAGGAGAACAGCGTGTCTGAAAAAATAAATCGCGCTCGCCGCAGCTTTTTTGGCACTGCTGCGATGACCATCGCAACCGCCCAGCTTCTGCTGGGCGGCTCCGCGGATGCCCAATCAGGCAAGTCAAAAGCCGCCGGTCTGCCCAAGACCAAGCCGGGGACGCACACCTCGTTCGGTGCGCTGAAACAGGTCGATGCGGGTGTCCTCAATGTGGGATATGCCGAGGCCGGCCCGGCCAACGGTCCCGCCGTCATTCTGCTGCATGGCTGGCCCTACGACATCTACAGCTATGTCGATGTCGCGCCTCTCTTGGCGTCGGCGGGCTACCGGGTGATCGTCCCGTATCTGCGCGGCTATGGCACGACGCGGTTCCTGTCAGGCGAAACCATCCGGAGTGGCCAGCCTTCGGCCGTGGCGGTCGATATCATCGCCTTGATGGATGCCCTCAAGATCGAGAAGGCGACGCTGGCCGGTTTCGATTGGGGTGCGCGGACGGCCGACATCATGGCAGTGCTCTGGCCGGACCGCTGCAAGGCCCTCGTCTCCGTCAGCGGCTATCTGATCGGCAGTCCCGAATCCGGCAGGCTTCCGCTGCCGCCAGAAGCCGAACTGCAATGGTGGTACCAATTCTATTTTGCCACCGAGCGCGGGCGGGCCGGCTACGACAAGTATCGGCACGATTTTGCGAAGCTGATTTGGCGGCTTGCGTCGCCGAAGTGGAATTTCGATGATGCCACGTTCAATCGCAGCGCTGCCGCTTTCGACAATCCGGATCACGTCGCTATCGTGATCCACAATTACCGCTGGCGGCTCGGCCTCGCCGAAGGCGAATCGAAATACGACGACCTGGAGAAGCGGCTTGCTGCCGCACCGGCGATCGCCGTGCCTGCCATTACGATGGAAGGCGATGCCAATGGCGCGCCGCATCCGGAGCCCGGTGCTTACGCCGGGAAGTTCTCCGGCAAATATGAGCACCGGACCGTCAAGGGCGGTGTCGGGCACAATCTGCCTCAGGAAGCCCCGCAAGCCTTTGCCGAAGCGGTCGTCGAGGTGGCCAAAAGCTGATCGGCAAAAAGCTCGCCTCGACCCGCGGCAATATCGACGTTGAAATCAACCTGGTCTGAACCGGACCGGCCGATCGAGATAGGAAGATGACCATGCGGATGTCTTCGACCAAGCTGATTGCGCTGGTTATCCTTGCGCTCGTCGTGCTTCTCACCGTCGTGGAATTCGGCCCGGCGGTGGTGAGCGGATGGCGCTGATGGAGAGCACTTCGACTTCGAACTTTGGCAAGGCGCTCAGGTCACTCGGACCGCAGCGGCTCAGATCAGGGAGGAAATGCAATGGTTCGAACCCATCAGCCAGGCGAGGCCGCTTTCAGATCGATCCTGCCGGAAGACATCGACTGGAAGGACAACGTCATCGACATGATGCGCAACGACCTTGCCGTCGCCGACCGTTCGATGATCTTCAATACCGATCTCGCTGAAGCGCTCGAGCTCGACAACATGCTCGCCCAGGCGAGCGTCAGCCTTGCCTCGGCGATCGGCCGGACCGAAAGCCGCGGCGCCCATACGCGGGAAGACTTTCCGAAGCGCGACGACGAACACTGGCTCAGGCACACACTGTCCTGGCTCGATGATGACGGTCATGTGCGCCTCGACTACCGGCCGGTCCATTTACAGCCGCCTACGAACGAGGTGACGTCGATTCCTCCGAAGGAGCGGATGTACTGATTTGCCATCCCGATGGGAGACGCGATTGGATTGCTCAGCGCGACGAAGCTCCCGCGCATCAGGACAGCAAGAACGCGACAGAATGCGCATTGAAAAACGCGTAGAAATCCATGGGCTTGCGGGCGGCATGGCAGCGCTAACTTCAGTGTCACATGAGGATTTGTCCCGATTTGCGATCGGTCTCGACGGAAACGCAAGTCAGCGTTGCCAGGAATACCTCCGCTTTTTTGACAGATATCAGCGCAATATTGCCCGTTTACGCCACCTATCGACCCTTGTCGCTGGACTTGCCGCGGTGGGCGTCGCCCCAATGACTGGAGGCATCCGATGGCCAACACTCTGACAATCAACGGCGAACAGAAATCCTTTGACGCTCCGGCTGACATGCCGCTGCTTTGGGTTCTGCGTGACATACTCGGCATGACCGGGACCAAATTCGGCTGCGGCATCGCGCAGTGCGGTGCCTGCACGGTGCATATCGACGGCAAGCCGGTGCGTTCCTGCATGCTGCCGGTGGGCGCGGTGCGCGATCGCGCCGTCACCACCATCGAAGGCGTCGGCGCCACGCCGGTCGGCGCAAAGGTGCAGAAGGCTTGGCTCGATCTGGAGGTGATCCAGTGCGGCTATTGCCAGTCGGGCCAGATCATGTCCGCCGCGGCGTTGCTCGCAACGACACCCAACCCCGATGATTCCGATATCGATGCGGCGATGGCGGGAAATATCTGCCGTTGCGGCACGTATGTGCGGATTCGCGCGGCCATCAAGCAGGCCGCGTCCGGCCGTCAGTCGTAGGGGGCCGTCATGGCGAATGGACAGATGCGTTCTGAAGTATCGCGCCGCGACCTGTTGACCGGCGGTTTGGCGGGCGGCTTCCTGCTCGCGTTCCATTTCCCGGTGCGTGCGGCCAACGAGCCGGTGCAGCCGCCGGACGATACCGCCGGCAAGTTCGCGCCCAATGCCTTCATCCGCATCGATCGTGCCGGCGCGACAACGCTGGTGATGCCGCAGGTCGAGATGGGGCAGGGCGTCTACACCTCGATCTCCATGATTCTCGCTGAAGAACTCGACGCCGATTTTGCGAAGGTCACGCTGGAGCATGCGCCGCCGAGCGACAAGCTCTACGGCAATCCGCTGTTCGGCATTCAGGCCACCGGCAATTCCAATTCGGTTCGAGCGTGGTGGAAGCCGTTGCGCACTGCCGGCGCCAGCGCCCGCGCCATGCTGGTTCAGGCCGCCGCGCAGCAATGGCAGGTCGAGCCGGCAAGCTGCACGACCGCCAATAGCGAGGTCATGCATACGGAGAGCGGACGCAAACTCTCCTATGGCGAGTTGGTGGATGCGGCGAGCGCGCAAACCCCGCCAAAGGATGTTCCACTCAAGGATCCGAAGAATTTCGGGTTGATCGGCAAGCCGCTGAAGCGGCTCGACACCCCCGACAAGGTCAACGGCAAGGCCGTCTACGGCATCGACGCGATGCTGCCCGATATGAAATTTGCAACCCTGAAGGCCTGTCCGGTGTTCGGCGGCAAGGTCGCCAAGGTCGACGACAGCGCCGCCAGAAAAGTTCCTGGCGTGCAGAAAGTGGTCGTGCTGGACGATCTGGTCGCGGTGGTCGGCGATCACATGTGGGCGGCGAAGAAGGGCCTCGATGCACTCGTGATCGACTGGGACGAAGGCCCAAATGCGCGCGTCAGCTCGAAAGAAATCTGGGACGACCTGCGCGCCGCCAGCGAGAAGGACGGCGCGGTCGCCAAATCCGCGGGCGACATCGCCAAGGGCCTTGCCATCGGCGACAAGCTTGAAGCGTCGTATGAGCTGCCGTTTCTCGCGCATGCGACGATGGAGCCGATCAACGCCACGGTTCATGTCACGCCCGATTCTTGCGAGATCTGGACCGGCACGCAGGTCATGACCCGGGTGCAGTCAGAGGCGGCGAAAGCGGCCGGGCTGCCGGTCGAGAAAGTGATTGTCAACAATCACCTGCTTGGCGGCGGTTTTGGGCGCAAGCTCGAGGCCGACATGGTGGTGGCGGCGGTTCGCGTGGCCAAACAGGTCGATGGGCCTGTCAAGATGGTGTGGACCCGCGAAGAGGACATCCAGCACGACGTCTATCGCCCGGTCTATCGCGACACCATTGCCGCGACTTTATCCGGCGGCAAGATCGTCGGCTGGAAGTATCGCGTCAGCGGCTCATCTGTCATGGCGCGCTGGTTTCCGCCGGGGTTCCAGAAAGGGGTCGACATCGACGGTGTCGATAGCGCCATCGACATGCCCTACGACATTCCAAATTTCCATGTCGAATTTGTCCGGGCCGAGCCGCCGGCGGTGCCGACCGGGTTCTGGCGCGGCGTCGGTCCCAACAACAACGTGTTTGCGATCGAGTGTTTCATGGACGAGCTGGCGCGCAAGGCCGGCAAGGATCCGGTCGAATTCCGCCGCTCGATGCTGGGAAACCAGCCGCGCTTTCTCGCCGCGCTCAACCTGGCGGCCGAAAAATCCGGTTGGGGGCAGCCCCTGCCGGCGCGCGTTGGACGTGGCGTCTGCGTTCAGCCGTCGTTCGGCAGTTTTATTGCGACCGTGGTAGAGGCGGAAGTCAACGAGCAGGGCGAGGTGAAACTGCGCCGCGTCACCTCCGCGGTCGATACCGGTATTGCCGTCAATCCCGATACGATTACAGCCCAACTCGAGGGCGGGTTGATCTTCGGCCTGACGGCTGCGCTCTACGGCGAGATCACCATCGACAAGGGGCGGGTGCAGCAATCCAATTTCAACGATTACCGGATGCTGCGCATCGATCAGGCGCCGAAGATCGAGGTTCACATCATCAAGAGCGGCGAGGCGCCCGGCGGCATCGGCGAGACCGGGGCGACGGCGGGACCGCCGGCGCTGCGCAACGCCATCTACGCCGCGACCGGCGTCGCCCTGCGGCGGCTGCCGATCGACCGGTCGCTGATTGCTGCGGGGAGGAAATCATGAGCCCAGCCGCGCGCCGCATTCTCCTGAGCGTTGTTGCCATCGTCGTGGTCGTGGCGGTCGTCGCCATCTGGATCGTCCGTGGTCCGGGTCCGATGGCCTTCGCGGACGGCCAGAAAGTAGCATTGGCGGACTACAAGGCCGCCGATCCCACCGGTGTCCCGGCGTTGCTTGGCAAGGCGAGCCTGGTCGAGCGGGGCGCCTATCTCGCGCGTGCAGCGGATTGCGAGGCCTGCCACACCTCTCAAGGCGGAGAGAATTTCGCCGGGGGCCTCGCGATCAGGCTGCCGTTCGGCACGCTGTATTCGACCAACATCACGCCCGACAAGGAAACCGGCATCGGCAATTACAGCGATCAGGATTTTCTCAATGCGGTTCATCGCGGCACCCGCCGCGACGGAGTGCGGCTTTATCCGGCGATGCCGTTTACGTCCTATACCTACATGACCGATGCCGACGCGCTGGCGATCAAGGCCTATCTGTTCAGCCTGCCGCCGGTGCGCTCGGCTATCCCCGCCAACACGCTGGGGTTTCCTTTCAACCAGCGCTGGGCGATGAATTTCTGGTCGGCGCTGTTCAACCCGGATACCCGCTTTGAGCCCGACGCATCGAAGAGCCCGCAATGGAACCGGGGCGCCTATCTTGCCGAAGCCCTGGCGCATTGCGGCGAATGCCACACGCCGCGCAGCCTGGCGCTGGCGCTCGACAACCGCAGGAAATTCGCAGGCGCGGTGACGGCGGGCTGGCGCGCCTTCAACATCACATCCGACAAGACCACCGGCATCGGCGGATGGCGCGACGACGATCTCGCCGCCTATCTGTCGATCGGGCACGCCGCAGGCCACGGCACCGCCTCCGGGCCGATGGGCGAGGCGGTGGACCACAGTTTAAGCCGGTTGGCGCCGGAAGACATTCGCGCCGTGGCCGCCTATCTGCGCAGCGTGCCCGCGATCGCCTCATCGGACCTGCCGGCGACGCTGGCGCCGCCGGCGCCGGCCTCGCACAAGCAGGGCGGCGGCACGCCCGACCCGCGCGGCAAGATGGTGTTCGAAGGCGCCTGCGTGAGCTGTCACGACTGGACCGGCGAAAGCCCGATCTCGCCGATGGCCACGCTGACCGGCGCATGGGCGGTCAACGATCCCAGCGCCACCAATGTCGCCCAGATCGTGATCTCGGGCACCACGCGCCATGTGCCGGAGGACGCGGTCTCGATGCCGGCATTCGGCGGCGCCTATACCGACGGCGAGATCGCGGCGGTAGCCAATTATGTCACCGCGCGCTTCGGCAGCAAGGGATCGCAGCTCACCGCGCAGGATGTGGCGGAGTTGAGAAAGCAAACGTCGCAATAACGCAAGCGCTTCGTGCCCCTCTTGGCTCTACGCAGCACTTGACGGCAACAGGGATAACCAGCGATGCGAATCGAAAATGTCGCCGATCTCATCGCGGAAACCCTGATACAGGCAGGGGTGAAGCGCGTCTTCGGCGTGGTCGGCGACAGCCTGAACGGCTTGACCGAAGCGCTGCGCAAGCGAAACGCGATCGACTGGATCCACGTTCGACACGAGGAAGTGGCTGCGTTCGCCGCCGCCGGCGAGGCGCAAATCACCGGGCAACTCGCGGTCTGCGCCGGATCATGCGGTCCGGGGAATCTTCATCTCATCAACGGTCTGTTCGACGCCCACCGCAGCCGCACGCCGGTGCTGGCGATCGCCGCGCAGATTCCGTCCGGTGAGATCGGGGGCGGTTACTTCCAGGAGACCCATCCGCAGGACTTGTTTCGCGAATGCAGCCATTATTGCGAATTGGTCGCCGATACCTCGCAGCTGCCTTACGTCCTGGAAAACGCCATCCGCGCGGCGGTCGGACGGCGCGGCGTCGCTGTTGTCGTGATCCCCGGCGATGTGGCGCTTCGGCCATCGCCCCGACGCGGCATTTCGCCGAATGCCGGGCTGTTGCCGGCGGCGCCGGTCGTGCGGCCGGCCGAGCCTGAGCTCGCCGCATTGGCCGACCTGCTTAACGGGGCCGGGCGCATCACATTGTTCTGCGGCCGCGGCTGCGCCGGGGCCCATGGCCGCCTCATGCAATTGGCCGAGACCTTGAAGAGCCCGATTGTGCACGCGCTTGGCGGCAAGGAGCATGTCGAGTACGACAATCCCTACGATGTCGGCATGACCGGCTTCATCGGATTCTCCTCCGGTTACGCGGCGATGCACGCCTGCGACGCGCTGCTGATGCTGGGGACGGATTTTCCTTACAAGCAATTTTTTCCAATGGACTGCAAGATCGCGCAGCTCGACATCCGGCCGGAGAACCTTGGGCGCCGCTGCAAGCTCGATCTCGGCCTGGTCGGCGACGTCGGCGCCACGATCGAGGCGCTGCTGCCGAAGCTCACCGTGAAAACCGACAGGTCGCACCTCGACGCTAGCCTGGTTCATTACCGCAAAGCCCGTGCGGGGCTCGATGACCTCGCCAAGGGAACGCCGGGAAACAAACCGATCCATCCGCAATATCTGGCGCGCATTTTGAGCGAGATCGCGGCAGACGACGCCGTGTTCACAGCCGATGTCGGCACACCCACCATCTGGGCGGCTCGTTATCTCAAAATGAATGGCCGCCGACGCCTCATCGGTTCCTGGGTCCATGGCTCGATGGCCAATGCCATGGCTCATGCGATCGGCGCGCAGGCGGCCCAGCCGAAGCGGCAGGTCATATCGATGTCCGGCGACGGCGGATTTGCCATGCTGATGGGCGACCTGATCACGCTGACCCAGATGAATCTGCCGGTCAAAGTCGTGATCTTCAACAATGGCGTGCTGGGCTTTGTCGCGCTGGAGATGAAGGCCGCGGGCTTCATCGAGACAGGCGTCGACCTGCAAAATCCCGACTTCGCGGCGATGGCCCGCGCCATGGGCATTCATGCGGTCCGGGTGGAGGATCCCGGAGACCTGACGGACGCGGTCAGCAAGATATTGGCGCATGACGGTCCGGCCGTGCTCGATGTCATCACCGCCAAGCAGGAATTGTCGATGCCGCCGACGATCGCCGCGGAGCAGATCAAGGGCTTCAGCCTGTGGGTGCTGCGGGCGGTGATGAGCGGCCGCGGCGACGAGGTTCTCGATCTGGCAAAGACCAACCTGTTGCCGCGCTGACTTTGGTCGTCGTTGGCAACGGGACCCAAGGCGAAGCGTCACGCCTTCAGCATGCCGCGACGAGCTCCGGGGCCGAGCTAGCTGAACGCGACAGCCAACAAGCTCGAGCACAGCAGCACAAAGCCGGCTGCGGTCAACGCGAGGAATCCGTCGGACACGAAATCATGGGTACGCATGGTGCACCTGCCTGATCGCGATGCTGGTCCGAATTGATTAAAGATTTCCAAATCGGGCCTTGTTGCAGAAGGTGGCGCGGAGCGCCGCCGGGATCAGGCCCGCGAACGGAAGCCTTCAAACGCATGGGCAAGGAAAATCCCGACGCTAACCAGGCCCATAAGTGCTGTAACTGTCTCAATCATGGCGACCATCCGTTACCCCCAGCCAGGACAGAACGACTGACCCGTTGCACAGTCAAAAGGATTTCGCCGGCGGTGCGAAAATCGAATCCGACTGATGATTTGGCGCAACAGTAGGTGACGCAAAAGTGAAAAAACGCGGCGCGAACGACAGACCATAAGTCCGGAGATCGACGGGTCGGCGCGGCAACCAATGATTCACCACCCCGCTTCTCTCCCCATTTCCGCCGTGTTCCGGCTGCGGTATGTTAATACGTTGATGCGGAAATGGGCGCATCGGGACAAAGAGCGCCGAGTGCCTCGTAGGCATGCGGCCGGTGGAATGGTAATTGGGGCGGATGGGGATTCGACGGCCAGATCAGATCATCCTGGCGGCGCGAAGCGTCGTGGCCGTGGCAGCATGCCTGTTCCTCGCCAACTGCGCCTCGTCGGGCAAATTCGCCAGCCGCGTCGACCCAAAATATGGCGTTTCCTCCAGCCCCCGTGTGGTCGAATTCGGCGAGCCCGTGCCCAAGGGCGGTGGCACCTACCGCGTCGGCAAGCCCTATACGGTCGCCGGCCGGGTTTATGTACCGGAGGAGGACGTCAATTACCGCGAGGAGGGGCTCGCCTCCTGGTATGGCGATGATTTCCACGGCCGGCTGACCGCCAATGGCGAAGTGTTCGACATGGGATCCTTGACCGCCGCCCATCCGACCCTGCCGATGCCGTGCTATGCGCGCGTGACCAACCTTTCCAACGGCAAATCGCTGATCGTCCGGGTCAATGACCGCGGACCCTACCATGGCAACCGGCTTATTGATGTCTCGAACAAAGCCGCTGAACTCCTTGAATTCAAAGGCAATGGCGTCGCCCGCGTCCGGGTCGAATATGTCGCGCGGGCGCCGCTGGAAGGTTCCGACGACCGCCAGTTGATCGCCACCCTGCGAACCGGCGTGCCGGCGCCGTCGCCATCCCTGGTTCGGGTGGCCTCCGCGCATCCCTTCGTCCCGGAACTCCCGTCGCGCGGCCGTCCGATCCGCGGCGAGGTTCCGATGCCGGAAGGGCGGCCCTACAGCCTCGGCAATACCTCGGCCGATCAGGTCTCGATCAATGCGACCTCGGAAATGTCGGCGTCAGCCCGTTCGCGTTCAACCGGCCGCTCCCTGGATAATCCGCGGGCCGTGTCTTACGAAGATGACGACCGCTACGCGCCCAGCAGCAGTCCGGTCTCCGCCTACGCGCCGATCGATCCGCGCGGGCCCAGTGAAATATTGTCCGGCCGCGGGCTCTACTAGTCAGTTCTTCGTCATTCCGGGATGCGCCACTTGGCGCAGGCCCGGAATCCATAACCCGCGATCGTGGTTATGGATTCCGGGCTCGCGCTCCGCGCGCCCCGGAATGACGGTGAAGGTCTAACGAGCATTCTCCCTGAGAAAGCCGATCAAGGCCGCATTCACCTCAGCCGCGCGTTCCTGCTGAACCCAGTGGCCAGCACCCTCGATGATGAGCTTCTGTTTCAGGTTCGACAGCACCCGCTCCAGCTCAGTGACGCGCTTGGCGCCGATCAGACCGGTGATGACGGAATCCTTCGATCCCGCGATGAACAGCGACGGCTGATGGATCTGCGCGTCCTGCCACGGCGCGGTTAGTTCCCAGTTGCGATCGATGTTGCGATACCAGTTGAGCCCGCCGCGAAAGCCGGATTTCCGGTAGGCCTCGGTGAAATGCGCGAGGTCCGCCTGGCCGAGCCAATCCGGCAGCGGCCGATCGGCCCTGGCCTCGCCGAGAAAGCCCTTGCCGTCTTCGACGAACAGCGAGGCGGAGGGATCGGAAAATCCGCGCCCCAGCAGCGTCCGCATCGACAAGCCGACGTCACGTTCGAACTCGGCCTCGGCCACGCCAGGGCTTTGGAAATATTGCCAGTAGAAATTGGTGATCCCGCTCTGACGCAAGGTATCGAGCGGCCGGCCGCGGCCGCGCAACGGCGGCGGCACGCTCAAGCCCGCAACGGCGGTGAAAACATCGGGGCGAAACAGCGCGGCGTGCCAGGCGACCGGCGCGCCCCAGTCATGGCCGACGATGACGGCCTGCTTTTCGCCGAGCGCGGCAACAAGAGAGACCATGTCGCCGACGGTGTCGAAAATACTGTAGGCGTCGATGTCGGCGGGCGCGCTGGTTCGGCCGAAACCGCGCATATCGGGTGCCGCGACACGGAAACCGGCCGCCGCGATCGCCGGGATTTGGTGCCGCCAGGAATAGGACAGTTCGGGCCAGCCGTGGCACAGCAACACCAGCGGACCCGACCCCTGTTCCAGCAGGAAAATCTCGATGCCGTTGGCGGAAATCGTCCGTGAAGTCGGCATCGCTTTTCCGCCTTGTTTTGGAGGATTTTGTGCGGCGGCAACATAGGGTTGTTTGCGAGCCGCCGCAATCGCATTGGTTCCGCGAATTTCGGCAAAAACCTGTGTTGTTTGCACTACTTCCAACTGTTAGAACGCCGGCCTCAAGGCAACATTGATGGCAGCCCTGTTACCACACCACCGAAGGCTCAAGCCCGCGACAGCACGCCTCTTGCGCCGCGCGATCGCAGCCGCGATCGCCGCGGCGATCGGGTGGAGCGGCGTGGTCTACGCCGCGAACCAGAGCGTGCAGGGCGCCAAGAAGGAAGAATTCGCGTTCGACGGCGATGCGCCGACCGCGATCCTGATCGAGGCCTCAAGCGGCAGCGTGCTTTTCGAGAAGAATGCCGACGAGTTGCGGGCGCCCTCCAGCATGATGAAGCTGATGACGGCCGAGGTCGTGTTCCACGCCATCAAGCAGGGCGACATCAAGCTATCAGATGAATACCGCATCAGCGAGAACGCCTGGCGCAAGGGCGGGGCGCCCTCCGGCGGCTCGACGATGTTCGCGGCCATCAACAGCAAGGTTTCGGTCGACGACCTCCTGCACGGCGCCATCATCCAGAGCGGTAATGACGCCTGCATCGCGCTTGCCGAGGGCATGGCCGGCAACGAACGCATGTTCGCGACCGACTTCATGACCAAGCGAGCGCGCGAGCTTGGCTTGACGCAGTCGACCTTTGCCAATTCCAATGGCCTGCCCGATCCCGGCAACAAGATGACGGTGCGCGAACTCGCAAAGCTCGCCCGCTACGTGATCCAGACCTATCCCGAATTCTACAAACTGTTCGGCGAGAAGGAATTCACCTGGAACAAGATCCGGCAGCAGAACCGCAATCCGCTGTTGAATTCGCTCACCGGCGCCGACGGGCTGAAAACCGGATATACCAAGGAGGGCGGCTACGGCATGGTCGGCTCGGCGGTGGAAAACGGAACGCGGCTGATCGTCGTCGTCAACGGGCTGGAGGATCCCGACGATCGCGCCACTGAGGCCAAGAAAATGCTGGAATGGGGTTTCCGCAATTTCGAGGCGCGGACGCTGTTCGCGCCCGAGCAGCCGGTCGGCTACGCCAAGGTGTTCGGCGGCGACAGCCGCACGGTCAGGCTGTCGAGCCCCGATCCGATCAAGGTGATGGTGCAGAAGAACGGCAACGACAAGCTGATCGCGCGCGTGGTCTATACCGGACCGGTTCGCGCACCGATCGAGGCCGGTCAAAAGGTCGGCGTGGTCAGGATCTGGCGCGGTGGCAACGTCGCCTCCGAAGCGCCGGTGTATGCGGCGGAAGCGGTCGGCAAGGGATCAACGATGCGGCGCGCGATCGACGGGGCGAGCGAACTCGTCATCGGCATGTTTCGCCTCGGCGCCGAGAAACTCTGAGATGGTCGACGCAACGCTCAAACGAGTTTCCGGGCGCGGACGGTTCATCACCTTCGAGGGCGGCGAGGGCGCCGGCAAGTCCACGCACATCAAGACGCTGGCGGCGCGCCTCAACGCCGCCAAACTGCGTACCGTGGTCACCCGCGAACCCGGCGGATCGCCGGGTGCCGAGATCATCCGGCATCTGGTGCTGTCGGGCATGGGCAAATTGTTGGGCCCGGACGCCGAGACGCTGCTGTTCGCTGCCGCGCGCGACGACCATGTACGCTCGGTGATCCTGCCGGCGCTGAGCCAGGGCATCTGGGTTCTGAGCGACCGGTTTTCGGATTCGACGCGCGCCTATCAGGGCAGCCTCGGCAAGGTCGAGCCGGCGGTGCTCAACGCGATGGAGCGCGTCACCATCGGCGATCTCAAGCCGGATCTGACCATCATCCTCGATGTCCCGGTCGAGGTCGGTCTGCAGCGGGCAAAGAAACGGCGCGGCACTGGCGCGCCGGACCGGTTCGAGGCCGAGGACGTGAAATTCCATCAGGAATTGCGCGACGCCTACCGCCAGATCGCAGCCCACGAACCGCAGCGCTGCGTATTGATCGACGCGACGGCCGAGCCCGCTGTGGTTGCCGGCAATATTTGGGCCGCGTTGCGCGACCGCTTCTTTGCCACCAGCACCAACAATGTGGCGAGTCCGGCATGAGCGCCCGTCAGGTCGAGCCGCAGATCGCGGTCCCCCATCCGCGCGAAACCACTGCGTTGTTCGGGCATCGCGAGGCCGAGGCGGCCTTGTTGAATGCCTATCGCAGCGGGCGCATTCCGCATGCCTGGCTGATCGGGGGCGCGGCGGGCATCGGCAAGGCGACGCTGGCCTATCGGATGGCGCGCTTCGTGCTGGCCCATCGCGATCCGCTTGGCGCCGAGGTGCAGCGGGCCGAGACGCTTTTCGTCGATCCGCACCATTCGGTCGCCCGCCACGTCGCGGCCGGCGCCCATGGCGGGCTGTTGACGCTGGAACGGACGCTCAACGAAAAGGGCGTGCTGCGGACCGTGATCACGGTCGACGAGACCCGCGAGACGATTTCGTTCTTCGGCTCGACCGCGGCGGTCGAGGGCTGGCGGGTCTGCATCGTCGATACCGTCGATGAGCTCAATCCCAACGCGGCCAATGCGCTGCTCAAGGTGCTCGAGGAGCCGCCGCGGCAATCGCTGTTTCTTCTGGTGAGCCACGCGCCCGCGCGCGTGCTGCCGACGATCCTGTCGCGCTGCCGGAAATTGCCGCTACGGCCGCTGTCGACGGACGATGTCATCCGCGCCACAGCCCACGCCGCCAATCTCGCGCCCGACGATCCCGCATTGACCGAGGCCGCCGCAGCCGCTGAGGGCAGCGTCGCGCGGGCATTGACGCTTTTGGGCGGCGATGCCCTGAAACTTCAGCAGCGGACCGTGGCGCTGCTGGCGAGCCTGCCGAGGGTCGATCCGCGCGAACTGCATGCGCTTGGCGACTCGCTCGGCTTGAGCGACCGGGTGGCGCTGGCGGCCTTCATCGACGGCGTCGATCGCTGGATCGGCGAGCGGCTGCGCGCGGACGACCCCAATGCCAACCTTCCCCGCCTTGCACGGCTGGCGGAGGTGTGGGAAAAGATCAACCGCGCCGCGCGCGACACCGCAGACTACAATCTTGAGCGAAAACCACTGGTTTTCTCGGTGTTTGGGATGCTGGCGGAGGCGACGCGCTAAAGCGTTTTCAAGCGAAGTGGAGACCGGTTCGCGTCAAGAAAACGCGTCAAACTAAGGATCTCGAGCCCCGTTTCGATTCTATCGAAACTCCACGCGTTCCGCCCGGTATCAATCCCGACAATTTTGTTTGAGCGACAAAGGAATTTGTGGTGGCGAAGGCCAAGAAAAAAGCTGTCAAGAAGGCCGGCAGGTCCGCCGGCAAATCGAAGCGCGCCGCCAGGAAGCGCACGGCCAAGACGTCTGCGCCAAAGAAGCGCACGAAGAAAGCCAAGTCTGCGGCCGGAAGGGGAAAAAAAGCAGCCGGCAAGCGATCTGCGGCAAAGAAGGCGGCCAAGACGAAGGCCCCCAAGAAGCCGTCAACGCCAGCTTCAAAGAAAACAGCACCGCCAAATCCCGCAGCCGTCGCCGCAATGGCGCCGCCGGCTCGCAAGAGCCCAAAGCCTGCTACCACGAGCGGCCCGCACGCCGCGCCAGCCGCAACCGCAGCGCCAGCGAGAAATTCCTATTACATCACCACCGCGATCGCCTATCCGAACGGCGTCCCGCATATCGGCCACGCCTATGAGGCGATCGCCACCGACGCGCTGGCGCGCTTCCAGCGGCTCGACGGCAAGGACGTGTTTTTTCTCACCGGCACCGACGAGCACGGCCTGAAGATGATGCAGACC
>DATNMT010000118.1:0-4759 GCA_035602495.1 Bradyrhizobium sp. | reverse complement strand
GCGGCATCAGATTCATCGGCGGCGCGCCGATGAACGAGGCGACGAAGGTGGTCGCGGGCTTCTGATAGATTTCCAGCGGGTTGCCGATCTGCTCGACCTGGCCGCCATTCATCACCACCAGAATATCGGCGAGCGTCATCGCCTCCAGCTGGTCGTGGGTGACATAGATCGAGGTGGTGCTGAGGCGGCGCTGCAGTTTGCGGATTTCGACGCGCATCGCGATGCGCAACTTGGCGTCGAGGTTCGACAACGGTTCGTCGAACAGAAACACTTTCGGCTGCCGCACGATGGCGCGGCCCATCGCGACGCGCTGGCGCTGCCCGCCGGACAATTGCCCCGGCTTGCGGTCGAGCATCGGGCCGATTTCGAGGATGCGCGCGGCCTCCTGGACGCGGGTGTCGATCTCGGGCTTGGCCATGCCGCGGTTGCGCAGGCCGTAGGCCATGTTGTTGTAGACGCTCATATGCGGATAGAGCGCGTAATTCTGGAACACCATGGCGATGTCGCGCTCGGCCGGCTCGATCTGGTTGACGACGCGTCCGCCGATGTCGATCTCGCCGCCGGTGATGGTCTCGAGCCCCGCAACCATCCGCAGCAGCGTGGACTTGCCGCAGCCGGAGGGACCGACCAGCACGCAGAACTGGCCGTCGCCGACGTCCAGGCCAATGCCCTTGATCGCCTCAAAGCCGCTCGGATAGGTCTTGCGGACGTCGCGCAGGATGACACCGGCCATTGGATTATCCTTGATAAAGGCGAATGGCGAATGGCGAGTAGCGAATAGGGCAGGCGAGGAACGCGCTGGCGTCAGCCGCAGCACCACTCGCCATTCGCCATTCGCTATTCGCCATTCGCATCTTCACTTCTCGGTCTCGATCAGGCCTTTGACGAACAGGCGTTGCATCAGCACGACGACCAGGACCGGCGGCAGCATGGCGAGCACGGCGGTCGCCATCGCCACCTGCCACTCGGTCAGGGCGTCATGCACGTCGATGATCTTCTTGATGCCGATCACGATGGTCTGCATGTCGTCGCGCGTCGTGATCAACAGCGGCCAGAGATATTGATTCCAGCCGTAGATGAAGAGGATTACGAATAGCGCTGCGATATTGGTCACCGACAGCGGCAACAGCGTATCCCAGAAGAATCGGATCGGGCCGGCGCCATCGATCTTGGAGGCTTCCACCAGCTCCTTCGGCACGGTCATGAAGAACTGGCGGAACAGCAAGGTCGCGGTCGCCGAGGCGATCAGGGGCAGGATCAGCCCGGAATAGGAATCCAGCATGCTGAGATCGCTGGTGATCTTGTAGGTCGGGAAGATGCGGACCTCGACCGGCAGCATCAGCGTGATGAAGATGGTCCAGAACGCCGTCATGCGGAACGGGAACGCGAAGAACACGATCGCATAGGCCGAGATGATCGAGATCGCGATCTTTCCGACCGCGATCCCGATCGCCATGATCAGGCTGTTGAGCATCATGCCGCCGACCGGCGCCCGCGTGGTCCGGCCGGTGCCGGAGACGATGGTGTTCCAGTAGGTCTCGAGCCCATGCGAGCCCGGGTAGAGCGGCATCTGGCCATTGGCGATCACCGTGTTGTCGTGGGTCGAGGCGATCACGGCGAGATAGACCGGAAAGGCGACGACCGCGACGCCGGCCAGCAGGACCAGATGGGGCAGCAGGTTTCCAAATCGGCGATGCTCGACCATGGCGTTCAGTAATGAACCTTCTTTTCGACGTAACGAAACTGGAATGCGGTCAGGGCGACAACGATGATCATCAGGATCACCGATTGCGCCGCCGAGCCGCCGAGGTCGGAGCCGACCTTGCCGTCCTGGAAAACCTTGTAGACCAGTGTCTGGGTGGCGCCGTTGGGTCCGCCGCCGGTCGCGGTGTCGATGATGCCGAGCGTGTTGAAGAACACGTAGGTGATGTTGACGATGATCAGGAAGAAGGTCGTCGGCGACAGCAACGGGAACACGATGGTCCAGAACCGCCGCACCGGCCTGGCGCCGTCGATCGCGGCGGCCTCGATCACGCTTTTCGGGATCGCCTGCAGGCCGGCAAGGAAGAACAGGAAATTGTAGCTGATCTGGTTCCAGACCGCGACGATGACCACCAGGATCATCGCCTGCGTGCCGTTCAAAACCGGATTCCAGTCGATGCCATTGCGCTGCATGGCGCGGGCGATCATGCCGAGCCCGGGCTGGAACATGAAGATGAAGAGCACGCTGGCAACCGCCGGCGCCACCGCATAGGGAATGATGAGAAAGGTGCGATAGATCTGGACGCCCGTGATGTTGTGGTTCGCCATCACCGCGAGCAACAGGCCGATCGTGAGCGAAAAGAACACCACCAGCGCCGAGAACACAAAGGTGACGCCGATCGCCTGGTAATATTCAGGGGTTTGCAGCAGATGGACGTAATTCTCGAACCAGACGAATTCGGTCGAGAGCCCGAAGGCGTCCTGCACCAGGAACGACTGCCACAGCGCCTGCGCGGCGGGCCAGTAGAAAAAGATCAGGGAAACCGCAAGCTGCGGCAGCACCAAAAGATAGGGCAGCAGCCTGCCTGAAAAGATCGCCCGGGGTTCCATGATGCCTCGCTGGAGCGCTACTGGCCGCGTCGCGCGCGGCCAGTAGCGCTAGCTTCCTCACTTGACGGCGGTGCGCTCGAACTGCCGGAGCATCGCATTGCCGCGCGACACGGCGGCGTCGAGTGCCTCCTTCGCCGACTTCTTGCCGGCCAGCGCCGCCTCGATCTCCTCGGCAAAGACGTCGCGGAGCTGCACCATGCCGCCGAAGCGCAACCCGCGCGAATTTTCGGTCGGCGGCTTGTTGGTCAGTTCCTTCAAGGGGACTTCGAGGATCGGGTTCTTCTCGTAGAAGCCCGAGGCCTTGGTCTTCTCGTACGCCGCCTTGGTGATCGGCAGATAGCCGGAGACCTGGTGCAGGTAGACCTGGCGGTCGGTGTCCGACAGGAAGGTGAAGAATTTTGCGATTCCCTTGTATTCCTCGGGGCTCTTGCCGCCCATCACCCACAGCGAAGCACCGCCGATGATGGAATTCTGCGGCGCGCCGTTGACGTCGGGGAAATACGGCATCGGCACCGCGTTGTAGGCGAACTTGGCGTTCGCCTTGACGTTCGGATAAAACGCCGACGAGGTCATGAACATCGGACATTCGCCCGAGGTGAAGCGGCCTTCGCCGGTGTTGGTGCGGCCGGAATAGTCGTAGCTCTTGTCCTTTTGCAGGTCGGCGAGACCGTCCAGCAGCTTGGTTTCCAGCGGGGTGTTGAACTCGAGCACGGTGTCGAAGCCATCGAGCCCGTTGGCCTTGCTGCCGATCGGCACGTTGTGCCACGCCGAAAACTGTTCGATCAGTCCCCAGGACCCCCAGGCCGAGGAGAAGCCGCAGGTCGGGCTGGTCGCGTGCAGCTTTTTGGCGTCGGCGAATACTTCCGGCCAGGTCTTCGGCGGCGCGGCGATATCGGCCTTCTTCAGCGCATCGAGATTGACCCACAGCACCATGCTCGACGAGTTGAATGGAAACGACAGCATGTCGCCCTTCGATGTCGAGTAGTAGCCGGTGATCGCCGGCAGATAGGATTTGGGATCGAACGCCTCGCCCTGCTCCTTCATCAGTGCGGAGACCGGTTTGACGGCGCCCCTGGCCGCCATCATGGTCGCGGTTC
Source organism: Bradyrhizobium sp. (assembly GCA_035602495.1). Lineage (GTDB taxonomy): Bacteria > Pseudomonadota > Alphaproteobacteria > Rhizobiales > Xanthobacteraceae > Bradyrhizobium. The sequence continues at coordinate 1,070 of DATNMT010000118.1, read as the reverse complement.
CGACCTCGAACACCTGCATGATCCCTGGCGCATTGCCGGCGCGGAATGCGGCGATCCCGGCGTTCAGCGTGTCGGCGTAGCTGCCCTTGAAGGTCGGGACGATCTTGTAGTCGCCTTGCGAGGCGTTGAAATCATTGGCGAGCTTGACCACGACATCGTTGTTCGGGCCGGTCATCGCGTGCCACCACTGGATCTCGGTCACCGCGTAAGCGGGCGTTGCGAGCGCAAGCGTGACAGCGAGCGTGGTGGCAACACTGTAGTGTCGAAGTACCATAGAAACCCCTCCCAAGTGGACCGTCATCTCCATTACGCGCGTTAACAGCGGCGGATGACGTGCAAATGACCGTATCGGCGAGGCGATGGTACGGGGGAAGCGGAGCCAAAGGGAAGCCATAAAATGGACGGAGGGCGATCTCGTGTCCCGGACGCGGTGCAGCGCTTCTTCAGCGGTGCACCGCAGGGCCGGGACCTATGGTGCAGACACCGATGGACCCCGGATCAGCAGCGCACCACGGAGCCTGTGCTCGGGCCGCGCGGAGCGCGGACCCGAGTGCAAGTGCGGCGTGTCGCGCAGCATCCGGGGCACGAAAACTAGCGCTTCCGCGCCGGTCCGCAGACCACGCCCTTGGCGACCAGGGCGTCGATCTCGCCCTTGGAATAACCGAACTCCGTCAGCACCTCGGCCGCGTGCTGGCTGAAGCTCGGCGGGACGCTGCGCAGGCCCGGCTTGCTGCGCTCCATGCGGATCGGCGAGGCGACCCCCTTGTACCAGTCCTTGGCGACGACGTCGCCGCGGTGGCCGGTGTGGGCGCTGGTCAGCGCCTGGTCGATCCTCTGCACCGGGCCGGCCGGCAGGCCCGCGGCGAGCAGGCGATCGCATAGCGGTTCGGCATCGTAGAGGCTGAACACCGCGGCAAGCTCCGCACGCAGCGCATCACGGTTGGCGATGCGATCCTTGTTGCGGGCAAAGCGCGGATCGCCCGCGAGTTCGGGCTTGCCGATCTCCTTGCAGAGTTTTCTGAACGTGCCGTCATTGCCGACGCCAATAAAAATGTTGTCGGTCTTGGTCG
>DATNMT010000112.1:0-7847 GCA_035602495.1 Bradyrhizobium sp. | reverse complement strand
GCCTCTATCCGGAGGACGGCATGGTGGCGTATGCCGCGACAAAACTGAACCGCAAGGTGCGCTGGCGCGGCGACCGCACCGACGAGTTCGTCGGCGGCACCCATGGCCGCGACCTGACCTCGACCGGCGAATTCGCGCTCGATGCCAAGGGGCGCGTGCTGGCCTATCGGGTACGCTCGGCCGGCGGCACCGGCGCCTATATCAGCGGCGCCGGCGCCATCATTCCGCTGGTGCTCGGGCCGTTCGTGCAGTCCGGCGTCTACGACCTGCCGCTGGTGCATTACGAAGTCAAGGCTGTCATGACCAACACCGCCCCGGTCGGCGCCTACCGCGGCGCCGGGCGGCCTGAGGGCGTGTTCGTCGTGGAACGGCTGATGGAAGCGGCCGCGCGGCAGATCGGGATGGACCCGCGCGCGATCCGGAAAGTGAATTACATCAAGCCCGCGCAACTGCCCTACACCAACGCGGTCGGCCAGGTCTATGACTCCGGCGCGTTCGCGCACATGCTGGATCGTGCTGCTAAACTCGCCGACTGGGACGGGTTTGCCGCGCGCAAGAAGGCGGCGAAGAAGAAGGGACTGCTCTACGGCCGGGGGCTGACGAGCTACATCGAATGGACCGGCGGGCGCGCCCATACCGAAAAGGTCAGCCTGCACGCCACCGCCGAAGGCCGCATCATCCTGCATTCCGGCACGCAGGCGATGGGGCAGGGGCTGCAGACCACCTACACCCAGATGGTGTCGGAATCGCTCGGCATCCCCATGGACAGAATCGATGTCGTGCAGGGCGACACGGATCTCGCCACCGGCTTCGGCAGCGTCGGCTCGCGCTCGTTGTTCGTCGGCGGCACGGCGGCGGTGGTCTCCGCGGGCGATCTGATCGCGAAGGCGCGCGAGAAGGCCTCGCAGATGCTGGAGGCCTCCGTCGACGACATCGAATATCGCGACGGCGTGCTCACCGTGGTCGGCACCGACAAGCGGATCGGCCTGTTTGAGATCGCCAAAGCCGAGAAGGGCGCGCGGCTCAGCGTCGACAGCGAAGGCGAAGTCGACGGCCCGAGCTGGCCCAACGGCACCCATATCTGCGAGGTCGAGATCGATCCGGAAACCGGCATCACGCGCGTGGTGCGCTACACCACCGTCGACGACGTCGGCGTTGCCGTCAATCCGATGCTGGTGACGGGACAGGTTCACGGCGGCGTCGCGCAGGGCATCGGGCAGGCGCTGTACGAGGGCGTGACCTACGATGCCGAAGGCCAATTGCTGACCGCGAGCTATCAGGATTATTGCCTGCCGCGCGCCGACGACATTCCGCCTATCGAGGTCACGCTGGATGGCTTGGCACCGTGCCGCACCAATCCGCTGGGCGCCAAGGGCTGCGGCGAATCGGGTGCGATCGGCGGCCCGCCCTGCATCACCAACGGCGTCATGGACGCGCTCTCGGAACTCGGCATCAAGAGGCTGCATACGCCGCTGACGCCGATGAAAGTCTGGCAGGCGATCCGGGACGCCAGGGCGGCGGGGGTGTAACACAGCCACCGTCATTCCGGGGCGGTGCGAAGCACCGAACCCGGAATCTCGAGATTCCCCGATGTGCAATTGCACATCTGAGGTTCGCGCTGGCGCGCGCCCCGGAATGACGGTGTGAAAGCGCGTCCGTTCTGATACGTTGCGGCAAATTTTCAACCGGGAGATTTCGATGCGCAGACTTTGGACCGTGCTGGCGGCGCTGGCGACGTTGAGCCTGACCAATTGCGGCTATAACGCGATCCAGACCAATGACGAGCAGGTCAAATCGGCCTGGTCCGAGGTTTTGAACCAGTACCAGCGCCGCGCCGATCTGGTGCCCAACCTGGTCAATTCGGTGAAGGGCTTTGCGCAGCAGGAAAAGGACGTGCTGCTGGGCGTCACCAATGCACGCGCCAAGGTCGGCAGCATCCAGGCGACGCCGGAGCTCGTCAACGATCCCGCGGCGTTCCAGAAATTCCAGGCGGCGCAGGGCGAACTCTCGAGCGCGCTGTCGCGGTTGCTGGTCGTGACCGAAAACTACCCGCAGCTCAAATCGGATGCGCTGTTCCACGACCTGATGGCGCAGCTCGAAGGCACCGAGAACCGCATCACGGTGGCGCGCAACCGCTACATCAAGGCGGTGCAGGACTATAACGTCGGCATCCGCACCTTCCCGAACAACCTGACGGCGATGGCGTTCGGCTACAAGGAAAAGGCCAACTTCACGGTCGACAACGAAAAGGAAATCTCGACCGCGCCGAAGGTGGATTTCAATCCGGCGCCGGCGAAGTAACCCGCCAACCGGAACGGTCGCCGCGATGAACGCTGCAAGAGCCATCATTCTTGCGCTGACGATGTGCTGGGCCTTTGCCGCCTCAGCCGACGTCGCGGTGCCGCCGCTGTCCGGCCGGGTGGTCGATCAGACCGGAACGCTGTCCCCGGGCGACATCGACCGGCTGACGCAAATTCTCAAGGGTTTCGAAGAGCGGAAAGGCAGCCAGGTCGCGGTGCTGATCGTGCCGACCACCCAGCCCGAGACCATCGAGCAATTTTCGATCCGGGTCGCGGATGCCTGGAAGATCGGGCGCAAGAAGATCGACGACGGCGCCATCCTCGTCGTCGCCAAGAACGACCGCAAGCTTCGCATCGAGGTTGGCTACGGCCTTGAAGGCGCGCTGAACGATGTCACCGCCAAGCGCATCATCGACGAAATCATCACGCCGAAATTCAGGAGCGGCGACTTTGCCGGCGGCATCTCCGATGGCGTCGCACGGATCCTCCGCGTCGTCGACGGCGAGCCGTTGCCGGCGCCCGCCCCGCAACGGCAACAACAGCAGCAACAGAGTTCCGACCTTACCTGGCTGCTCAATCCGCTCAATCCATTCACCATCATCGGCATTCTCGTGCTCGGCGGAATCTTCCGTGGCATATTCGGCCGGCTGTTCGGCTCGCTGACGACCGGTGGCCTGATCGGGCTTGTGGCGTGGTTCATTTTCGGATCGCTGATCGTCTCGGCGCTTGCTGCTATCGTGGCGTCGGCGTTCACGATGTTCAGCGACAGCATTACCGCGCCGGCTCCGGGCGGAAGAGGCGGCTGGTCCGGCGGGTTGTCCTCTGGCGGCGGCTGGAGCAGCGGCGGTAGCAGTTCGAGCGACAGCGGCGGGTTTTCAGGCGGCGGCGGCAGTTTCGGCGGCGGCGGCGCGTCGGGGAGCTGGTAGACATGGGCATCAAGCGCATCGGCAAGCATCTGCTCGAGCATCATTGGCGGGCGCGGCGGATCTTCACGCCGAAGGTGCTGACCGCGATCGAGCAGGCCATCAAGGCCGGCGAGGCCACGCATTCCGGCCAGGTCCGCTTCGTGGTGGAAGGCGCGCTCGACGGCAAACCGCTGTTCAGGAATCAGCCGGCGCGCGAGCGCGCGCTGGATATCTTTTCGCATTTGCGGATCTGGGACACCGCCCACAACAACGGCGTGCTGATCTATCTCTTGCTCGCCGACCGCCAGGTCGAGATCGTCGCCGATCGCGGCATCGACGCCAAGGTCGGCCGCGAGGGCTGGAAGAAAATCTGCGCCGAGATGGAGACCGAGTTCAGGAGCGGGAATTTCGAGGCGGGAGTCATCAAAGGAATCGAGGCTGTGTCGCGGCAACTGGCGGCGCATTTCCCCCCGCACCGCGGCGACCGCAACGAACTGCCGGACGCGCCGGTGGTGATGTAGGTTTCGTCATTCCGGGGCGATACGAAGTATCGAACCCGGAATCTCGAGATTCCCCGATGTGCAATTGCACATCTGAGGTTCGCGCTGACGCGCGCCCCGGAATGACGGTGGCTACGCCTTCACCGACGGCCTCTGTCCCACCCGCGCGAACCAGGCGGCGATGTTGGCGTTGGCGGGATCGAGCGGCTGGCCGACCTGGTTGCCGAAATCGATCCAGCAATAGAGCAGGATGTCGGCCAGGGTGAAGCGCTTGCCGCAGAGATACTTCCTGCCGTCGGCCATCTGCCCGTTGAGCCATTGCAGCCGGTTGGCCGCGATCTTCTTCAGCCCCGGCGAAGCCTCGGGCGCGCAGGGAATGCGCTTTTCGAAGAATTTCAGCGCCTCGCCGAAGCGATAGCCGTTGGCGAGCGGCTCGGCGATGTTGAGATCGACGCGCCGCGTCCACATCCGGCACTCGGCGCGCTGCTCCGGCGTCGATCCGATCATCGCGGGCGTGGGGTTCTTCTCCTCGAGATATTCGCAGATCGCGGTGATCTCCGACAGATAGCCGCCGTCGTCGAGTCCGAGCGTCGGCATCTGGCCATGGGGATTGCGCTTGAGGTGATCGGCCTGCCGGTTCTCGCCGCCGCGCAGATCGACGGTCTGTTTGGGCATTTCGATGCCCTTCTCCGCCATGAACATGCGGACGATGCGCGGATTTGGTCCGATCGAGTCGTAGAGTTTCATGGCTTGTTTCCCCCAATTGGACGCTTTTGAGCAGACCGTCCGGCCGTTTGTCAAACCGCCGGCGCAAGCCAGGCGTCCGGCCGGGGACGCGAATATCGGTCCCGGAGGCGTGACGGCAGAGGGCCGTCCGGAGGCCACTCTGCCGCGCCGCCGACGCCGTGCTGGCCGAAAACGGCCCCGATCAGTTCCTAAAATTTCCGTAAGTCTGCGGCCGGGTAAGGATTTGGAAAGCAATGAAAGTTACCAAATGGTCAACCTTTATTGGAGATCTTGAACGTGGGTGAACAAAGCGCCGAGCCAAGCAGCGGTGAGACCGGTTCCCTCAGTGCCGGACCGGCCGTTCCCAATATGTCGGACGCCCAGACGGGCCCGGTTGCGGCTCCGGCCCAGGAGCCGGCCAGCGTCGAGTCTCCCAGGATAGCGCCTGACCACGAGGCGCCCATGGCGGACACTCCCAAGGTCGATGCGCCCAGGGTCCAAGCTCCCAAGATCGAAGCTGCAAAGCCGGACCCCGCCACGGCGGATGCGCCGCGCCCCCCCGGCAAGGTCCTGATCATGTCGGCCGGCGATCGCTCTTGGGAAGGCAGCGCGGCCGGCGCGGAAATGCGATCCGAGCCGAGTTCCGGAATGTTCGGCAAGCGCCGGCTTTCCGCGCTGGCGGCCGTGGTGGCACTCGCAGCCATTGCGGGCGCGCTCGGTGGCGCGCTGGCGACCGCCGGCGTCTCGCATTATTTCGGGGCTGCTGACGCGGCGAGTGCCGGTAACAGCGGGCTCGAAGCATCGATCGCCCGGATCGACGCCGACATCCTGGCGCTGCAGGTGAGCGTCGAACAAACCGCCAAGACGGGCATCACCCAGTTCAACAAGACCAGCGACCGTCTCGACAAGGTCGAAAAGGCGCAAGGAGAGCCCGCCGCCAAACTGGCGAAACTCAGCGAGGCCGTGGAAAAACTTCGCGCCGCGCCAGCGGCTGCTCCCGTGCCCGTCGCGGCGGCGCCGGTTGCGGCGAGGGAAGCCACCGGTTCGATTGCACCACAGCCGGCCGTGCCCGCAACCCCGCCCAAGCCCGAAGTCGCGAGGCTGCCGACGGTGGAAGGCTGGGTGCTGCGTGAGGTCGGCCGCGGCGGCGCGCTGATCGAAGGCCGGCGCGGCATTTTCGAGGTCTATGCCGGCGATCCCGTGCCGGGCCTCGGCCGGGTCGACGCCATCCGGCGCCAGGACGGCCGCTGGGTGGTCGTGACCAGCAAAGGCCTGATCGTCGCGCGCTAAATCAGAGGCAGTCGCTTCACCGTGACGTGAAGTGACGGCCTCTCACTTTCTTGTCGCGAGACGGCTTGTCTGTATTTCGGCTAGTTTCCGAAATAGAAGCCGCCAGCAGTCGCCTCGAATAAGGCGTACTGCGCGGTGTTCGTCAGGACATGGGCCGACCGTTGCGATTTCCTGTCACCATCTTCGCTCTACTTTGCAGCGTCTTGCCGATGCGCCATGCGCAGTGCGCGCCGGCCCTGGAGCGCGGGACGGCGATCATCGATTCCGCGGCGCTGCGCGAACTCGATCACGGCAGATTTGGTCTGACCCGCGTACTGCTGCCGGCGAGGCCGGCTGACATGCCGCTCACCAACAGCCAGTTGTTCGCGTTGCCGTCGATGGTTCCCGTCCGCAAGGCGCTCGACGAGGAATTCGACCGATACATTGCCCGGCACAAGGCCGGTCTTCCCAACGAAACCATCGGCGTCGGCGCCTCCTTTGACTTTCAGTTGTTCGACCGCGCGCTGCTTGATTCCCCGGATGCTCGCTTTGTGCTGGCCGGCATCGTCAACCGGATGGATCGCACCTTCGTGTTGCCGGACAGCTGCGGCGAAATCCGGCTGATCTACCGCCTGACGCAGACGCGCGCGCCGGCGGTCGGCGAAAACGCGGTCTCGCCGCGGCTGCCGATGACGCTCAATGTCGTGCTGAAGGCCAAGGGCGCGACCGCCGGCAGCGTCAAGGCGATCACCTGTGCCGAGATCGCCCGCCGCTGGCTGGCGGCGGGTGAATCCGGGCTGAACGGCGCGGCGCTGGCGGAGAAATTCTTGTCCGGGGATGGTCCATCGGATCTGGTCGAGACCGATGACATCGACCGCATCGAAACCAACCTTCAGATCGCGCATGCGCCGAAATCGGCGGTCCGCGACTTTCGCACCGACTATCTCCTGAAGGTGTTCGACTACAATGCGAAGTCGGGCGCCTTCGAGGAATCTCCGCTTGAAAACCAGATCGATCGCGACCGGCTTCTGGCTGACGCAAACCTGGCGCGCGACTTCAAGGCGTGGCTGCTCGATCCCGCGCATTTTGCCGAACTCGATCGCGGCACCGTTCTGCTGCCCGAGAAATTTCTGGCCAGGGGCGCGATCGCTCCGACCCCGGTCGGCTTTGCAATCTCGAACCTGCAGCCGGCCTTCGGCCTCGTGCAGGGCGACGACGCTGCGGCGGACGCGGTCTTCAAGGCGGAGGATGTCGTCGCCGCCCTGAAGAAGGCCGCCGAGCGCGGCGACAGCCTGCAGAATATCCGCTCGGTGGCGGGCCTTGAGCGCCGGCTCAACGACATGACCTGTTCGGGCTGCCACCAGACCCGCGGCATCGGCGGCTTTCATTTTCCCGGCGTCGACTGGATGGCGGCCAGGCCCGACAATTCAACCGTGGTACCGGCGTCGCCGCATTTCTTCGGCGACCAGATTCGCCGCCGCGATATCCTGACCGCGCTGCGCGACGGCAAGCGCCCGGATTATTCCCGCGGCTTCTCCAGCCGTCCGCAATCGCGCGGCAGCAGCGAACTCGCCGGAACCGAATATCAGGACGGCTGGGGCGCGCATTGCTACGCCCGGCACGCCGGCGCCGCCGACAACGACAAGAGTTTTGCCTCGTGGACCTGCGCCGCGGGGCTCAAGTGTCAGCCGGCCGGCGGCGCACCGCGGTTCGGGATGTGCTTTGTCAAATAGCCGAAGAGGTCTCGTGTCCCGGACGCGGTGCAGCACACCCGGGTCCGCGCTCCGCGCGGCCCGGGCACAGGCTCCGTGATGCGCCGCAGAGCCGGGATCTGCGCTCAATGCAGCCATGGGCTCCAGCATCCGGGGGCACCGCGTTCACCGGATAGTCAGATTGACAGTGGTCTCACTAATCGTGTTTCATCCCAACAACCGCATAAGAACAAGATGCCGGAAGGAAACATGGACGACATCGTCATCGTCGGCGCCGGCATTGGCGGTCTAACGCTCGGGCTTGCGCTGCAGGCTGCCGGAATCCCCTGCCGGATCTTTGAATCGGCGGCCGAGATCAAGGCGATCGGCGTCGGTATCAACCTGCTCCCCCACGCCACCAAAGAACTGGCTGCGCTGGGACTCCAGGACGCGCTG
>DATNMT010000103.1:0-6136 GCA_035602495.1 Bradyrhizobium sp. | reverse complement strand
CCTACTGGTTCATGCTGGAACCGCTGATGATGTCGAAGTCGATCTTCGACGCCCTGCCGAAAAAACATCAGGACATCATCCTTGCGGTCGGCACCGAGCTCGAAGCCTTCGGCAAGAAGGGCGCGCAGGACGACGATGTCGAAGTGGCCAAGGTCTATGAAAAGGCTGGCGCCAAGGTCAGCGCGCTCGATCTTGCCACCGTCGGCAAATGGCGCGACATCGCCCGCGATACCGCGTGGAAGGACTACGGCGCGAAGACCGCGACCTCGGCCAGCCTGTTGAAGCTCGCCTCCGACGTCTCCGCATGATGCATGGTCCGGTCGGGGATCGACAGGACCATTCGAACGCCGCTTCGAGCAATGCGCTCGTGGCGGCGTTCGAGCGGGGGCTCGCGTTTTGCAACGGCATCATTGTCGTCTTCGCGGCGCTGGCGCTGATCGCGGCCTGCGCCATCCTCAGCTACAGCGTGCTCAGCCGCGCCTTGTTCCACAGCGCCAACTACTGGCAGGACGAGGCGGCGGTGTTTCTTCTGGTCGGCGCCACCTTCATGGCGTCGGCCTATGTGCAGGGAGCCCGCGGCCATATCGGCATCGAGGCGTTCGTCGGCCTGCTGTCGCCGCTCGCCAACAAGATCAGGCTGTGGCTGGTCGATGTCGCGAGCTTCCTGTTCTGCGCGTTCTTTGCCTGGAAATCCTGGACGCTGACGCATGAAGCCTGGGCCGACGGCCAGGTCTCGAACTCGATGTGGTCGCCGCCGCTGGCAATCCCCTACGGCCTGATGGCGACGGGCATGACGCTGTTGTGCCTGCAAATCCTGCTGCAGATCGCCGCTCCGCTCACGGGCCGCGCGCGCCGATGACCGTGGTCGGTATCGGCATCTCTTACGGCCTTGCCACCCTGTTTGCGATGTTCTCGGGCATGCCGATCGCGTTCGCACTGGGCGCGGTCGCGGTCGTGTTCATGGGCATCTACATGCCATCCGCCTCGCTCGATACCGTGACCCAGAATGTCTACGAGGAAATGGCCTCGATCACGCTGCTGTCGATCCCGCTGTTCATCCTGAAGGGCGCGGCGATCGGCAGATCGCGGGCCGGGCAGGATCTATATTCGGCGCTGCATGCCTGGCTGCACCGCGTGCCCGGCGGCTTGGGCGTCGCCAACGTGTTCGCCTGCGCGCTGTTTGCGGCGATGGCGGGCTCCTCGCCCGCCACCTGCTCGGCGATCGGCTCGGCCGGCATTCCCGAAATGCGCAAGCGGGGCTATTCCGGCGGGTTGGCCGCCGGCATCATCGCCGCCGGCGGCACGCTCGGGATTTTGCTGCCGCCATCGATCACCATGATCCTGTTCGCGGTCGCGGCGGAGAAATCCCTGGGACGGCTGTTCCTGGCCGGCATCGGCCCCGGCCTGCTGCTGGTGACGTTGTTCGGCGTCTACGCGGTGTTCCGCTTCCGCAGGGAATACGCCGCCGCCAGCGCGCTTTACGCAAAAACCGGCACGGCCTCGGCCATCCTGACCCGCGACGAGTTCACCATGGCCCAGCGCTTCAACGTGCTGCCGCGGGTGCTGCCGTTCGTGCTGTTGCTGACGGGGGTGATGATCGCGCTCTATGGCGGCTTTGCGACGCCGTCGGAAACCGCCGGGCTCGGCGGACTTTTGGCGCTGGTGCTGATCGCGCTGATCTACAGCGTGTGGCGGCCTTCCGACCTCGCGCCGATCCTGAAATCGACCATCCGCGAATCCACCATGCTGATGATGATCATCGGCATGTCGCTGCTCTATTCCTATGTCATGAGCTATCTGCACATCTCGCAATCGGTCGCCGAATCGATCGTCGCCATGCAGCTGCCGCGCTGGGAATTGCTGGCGGCGATCCTGGTGATGGTGGTGGTGCTCGGCTTCTTCCTGCCGCCGGTGTCGATCATCCTGATGACGGCGCCGATCATCCTGCCGCCGCTGCGCGCCGCGCATTTCGACATCATCTGGTTCGGTGTGGTCATGACCATCGTCATGGAGATGGGACTGATTCACCCGCCGGTGGGGCTGAACATTTTCGTCATCCGCAATGTCGCCCCGGATATCCCGTTGAGCGAAGTGATCTGGGGCACGCTGCCGTTCGTGCTCCTGATGATGCTGGCGGTGGTGGTGCTGTGCTTCCTGCCTGGGATTTCGACGTTCTTGCCCGACCTGGTGATGGGGACTGATGGGGGACGGTAGTTGGCGAATAGCGAGTTGCGAATGGCGAATAGGGATTCCATTCGCTACTCGCTACTCGCTATTCGCCTTTTCGCATTGAGTGCTGAAGCTACCCGGCTCACCGGCGGCCGCCCGATCAGCTTGCCGACCGCGTTGCTGACTGCCACCAGCTTTGCCATGTCGACCCCGGTCGCAATGCCCATGCCCTCCAGCATGTAGACCACGTCCTCGGTCGCGACATTGCCGGTGGCGCCGGGCGCGAACGGGCAGCCGCCAAGACCGCCGGCGGCGGAATCGATGACGCGGGCACCCTCCTCCATCCCGGCGTAGAGATTGGCCAGCGCCTGGCCGTAGGTGTCGTGAAAATGCATCGCCAGACCGGTGACCGGCACGGCGCCCGCCACGGCGCGCAACAGCTGCCGCGCCTTCAGCGGCGTGCCGACGCCGATGGTGTCGCCGAGCGAGATTTCGTAACAGCCGAGATCCCACAGCGTGTCGGCGACGTTTACCACCGCCCGCGGCTTCACCTCGCCGTCAAACGGACAGCCGAGCACGCAGGAGATGTAGCCGCGCACCCGGATGCCGTCGGCCTTGGCTCGTTCGAGCACCGGCTTGAACCGCTCGATGGATTCGGCGACCGAGCAATTGATGTTGGCGCGCGAGAATCCTTCCGACGCCGAGGCAAACACCGCGATCACTTTTGCGCCGGCCGCGCGCGCGGCCTCATAGCCCTTCTCGTTCGGGACCAGCACATGGAATTCGGCGTCGGCATGATGTTGGATGCCGCGCAGCACTTCGTCCGAATTCACCATCTGCGGGATCGCCTTCGGCGACACGAAGGCGCCGACTTCGACGGTGTGCAGTCCCGCTGCCAGCAGCGCCTCGATGAACGCAATGCGGTCGGCGACGCCAATAGGCGTCTTTTCGTTCTGCAGCCCGTCGCGCGGGCCGACTTCGACGATGCGCACCGAATCGCTCATGCCGATCTCACGCGGCGGCCGGCTCGACCACGGCGAGTTCGAGGCCTTCGCCGACGATATCCCCGACCTTGCACTTTATCGCCTTCAGCACGCCGGCAAACGGCGCGCGCAGGGTCTGCTCCATCTTCATCACTTCGAGCGTCAGGATCGGCGCGCCCTTCTCCAGCTTGGCGCCGACTTCGGCCAGCAGTGCTACGACGGTGCCCGGCAGCGGTGCCACGATCTTGTCTTTGCCGACCTGCTCCTCGTCGTCGCCACCGAACGGATCGACCCAATGCAGGTCGAACCGGCCGTTGCGGGTGCGCAGATACAATTCATGGCCGTCGATCACCGTAACGATATGCGATTTGACGCCGTGAAGCGTGAGATCGAAGCTGCCGGCGGCGTTGGGCGCGGATGCGAAAGCCATTTCACGTTCGCCGATCGACAGCGTCGAGGGGCCGTTGCCATAGTTGAGAGTGACCCTCTGCTCGGTTCCCTGGCCGTGCCGAAATGTAAAGACCCGCTGCCGCCGGCCGACCGGCATCCAGCCCGCGGTTCGCCATGGCGAAGACGCCTCAGTGCGCGCGGCCTTCGCCTCTTCGCCGAGAATGGCGGCCACCGCCGCGCCGAATTCGAGATCGTGAGGCGGCCGGGCGGCGGGCGTCAGGTTCTTCAGTTCACGTTCGATGAAACCGGTGTCGATGGCGTTACGGCGCACATCCGGATGCGTCACCAGTGCCGACAGGAAGGGAATGTTGGTGACGATGCCGCGAACATCGGACTCTTCGAGTCCGCGGTCGAGCCGTTCGATCGCGGCTTCGCGCGTCGGCGCCCAGGCGATGACCTTGGCCAGCATGGCGTCGTAATGCGGCGAGACCGCATCGCCCTCGCGGTAGCCGGCATCGATGCGCAGCCCGTCTGACGCCTCCGGCATGCGCCAGGTCCGGATCTGGCCTACCGACGGCATGAAATTCTTGTGCGGGTTTTCCGCATAGACCCGCGCCTCGATGGCGTGGCCATTCAACTTGATCTGATCCTGCTTGAGCGGCAGCTTCTCGCCGAACGCGACCCGCAACTGCCATTCGACGAGATTGATGCCGGTGATCAGCTCGGTCACGGGATGCTCGACCTGCAGCCGCGTGTTCATCTCGATGAAGAACACGTCCTTGCCGTCGGAGACGAATTCGATGGTGCCGGCGCCGACATAGTCGACCGCGGCGGCGGCCTTGCGCGCAGCGGCGCTGACCGTTTCGCGCTGGCCGGCGTCAAGCGTCGGCGACGGCGCCTCCTCGATCACCTTCTGATGCCGCCGCTGCAGGGTGCATTCGCGCTCGAACAGCGACAACAGATTGCCGTGGCTGTCGCCGATCACCTGCACCTCGATGTGACGCGGATTCTGAACGAATTTCTCGATCAGCATGCGGTCGTCACCGAAGGCGGCCTTGGCCTCGCGCTTGGCGCTGATTATGGCTGCCGCAAGTTCCGCGGCGGAACGCACGATCCGCATGCCGCGCCCGCCGCCGCCGGCGGAAGCTTTTACGAGAACCGGAAAGCCGATCTTGTCGGCGGCCTTTGCCAGCGTCGCGTCATCCTGGGCTTCGCCGTGATAGCCCGGCACCAGCGGCACGCCGGCCTGCTCCATCAGGAATTTCGATCCCGACTTCGAGCCCATCGCCGTCATCATGGCTGCGGTCGGACCGACGAATACCAGTCCGGCATCGAGGCAGGCCTGCGCGAATTCGGCGTTCTCCGACAGGAAGCCGTAGCCGGGATGCACGGCTTCGGCGTCGCTCTTGCGCGCCGCGTCGACGACGCGTTCGATGTTGAGATAGCTGTCGCGCGCCCGCGCCGGCCCGAGCAGCACGGCCGCATCGGCTGCAGCGACATGCATGGCGTCGCGGTCGGCCTCGGAATAAACTGCGACCGTGCGCAGCCCCATCGCCCTTGCAGTCCGGATCACGCGGACGGCGATCTCGCCGCGATTGGCGATCAGGAGGGTACGAAACCGCCGATATAGTTTGGCGCGATCCATCATCACATCCTGAACAGGCCGAATTTGGTCGGCTCGATCGGCGCATTCGCCGCCGCCGAGAGCCCGAGCCCAAGCACGAGCCTGGTGTCGGCGGGATCGATCACACCGTCATCCCACAGCCGGGCGGTGGCATAGTAAGGACTGCCCTGACTTTCATACTGGGCGCGGATCGGCGCGCGGAATTTTTCTTCCTCCTCGAGCGACCAGGTCTCGCCCTTGGCCTCGATGTTGTCGCGACGGACCTGACTGAGCACCATGGAAGCCTGTTCGCCGCCCATCACCGAGATCCGCGCATTCGGCCACATCCAGAGGAAGCGCGGGCTGTAGGCACGCCCGGCCATGCCGTAATTGCCGGCGCCATAGGAGCCGCCGATCACCACGGTGAATTTCGGCACCGCCGCGGTCGCCACCGCCGTCACCAGCTTGGCGCCGTCGCGCGCGATGCCGCCGGCTTCATATTTCCTGCCGACCATGAAGCCGGTGATGTTCTGCAGGAACACCAGCGGGATGCTGCGCTGGCAGCACAATTCGATGAAATGCGCGCCCTTCAGCGAACTCTCGCTGAACAGGATGCCGTTATTGGCGATGATGCCGACCGGATAGCCCCAGATGTGGGCAAAGCCGCAAACCAGCGTCTGGCCGTATAGCTTCTTGAACTCGTCGAATTCGGAGCCGTCGATCAGCCGCGCGATGATGTCGTGGACGTCGAACGGCTTGCGCCCGTCGACGGGAACCACGCCGTAGATCTCATCCCGCGCAAACAGCGGCTCGCGCGGCTCGCGCATGTTCAACGCGGCACGCGCCGGCTGCTTCAGCGTGGCGACGATGCGCCGCGCGATGCCGATCGCGTGCGCATCGTTCTGCGCGTAGTGATCGGTGACGCCGGATTGCCGGGAGTGCACGTCGGCGCCGCCGAGTTCTTCCGCCGTGACCACTTCGCCGGTCGCGG
>DATNMT010000092.1:0-25306 GCA_035602495.1 Bradyrhizobium sp. | reverse complement strand
CCAGGAGCCAGATCGGGCCAAGTTCGGCTTCGACCTTGGCGACCGCTTCGTTGACGGAAGCAGTATCTCCGACGTCCACCGGATAGGTTTTGATGACCGCCTGCGGGGCCAGCTTTGCGGTTTCCTCGCCGGCTTGCGGGTTGATGTCGAAGATCGCCACCTTGCAGCCCTCTTCGGCGAGACGCAGCGTCAGTCCGCGCCCAATTCCCTGTCCTCCGCCGGTGACCACGGCGACTTTTCCAGATAGGCCCTTCAACGCTGATCTCCCTTGTCGTTTGTCAGTCTTGTCGTGGCGCATGCCGCCCGAATGTGGAAATGCAGTCGGTACCGGCATTCCTGCGTGGCGGAGGGCGTGTTCCAGCCTATGACGCCGCCCCGTTCTTCTGCAGCGCAAATCCGTGCTGCGAATACATTTCTCGCGCGATGATCGTCTTCATGATCTCGACCGAACCGCCGGCGATCTTGACGATCCGCGCATCAGCATAGGCCCGGGCGATCGGATATTCCCACATGTAGCCCCAGCCGCCGAACAGTTGCAGACATTCGTCAACCGTTTCGCAGTGAAGCTCGGAAGTGAACATCTTGGCCATCGCCGCATCTACGGGATCGAGCTTGCCCTCCATGAACAGCGAGATGCATTTATCGGTAAAGACGCGAGCAACGGCCGCTTTGGTCCTGAGATCGGCCAGTTTGAACTGGGTGTTCTGGAAATCGGCAATCTTCTGGCCGAACGCGCTGCGCTCGGCCGTATATTGCAGCGTCCAGTCGATGACCGTCTCGGTGACCGTGGCGGAGCGGATGGCCTGGGCGAGGCGCTCCTGTGACAGCTTGGTCATCATCTGCGCGAAGCCCTTGCCCTCCTTGCCCAGCAAATTGCCGGCGGGAATCCGGACATTGTCGAAGAACAATTCCGACGTGTCCTGCGCCTTCATGCCGAGCTTTTCCAGGTTCCGGCCACGCTTGAAGCCCGGCCGGTCGCTCTCGACAATGAACAGCGTGACACCTTTCGCGCCGGCATGGCTGTCCGTCTTGGTCGCGAGCACGACGAAGTCGCAAAGCTGGCCGTTGGAAATGAACACCTTCTGGCCGTTGATGACGAAATCGTCGCCATCGCGCACGGCACGTGTCCTGATCGCCTTCAGATCACTTCCGGCGTGAGGTTCCGTCATGCCGAGCGACCCGATCGCTTCGCCCGAGACCATTTTGGGCAGCCACTTTCGCTTCTGCGCCTCCGTGCCAAAGGACAGGACATAGGTTGCGACCAGGTCAGTATGGATGAGAAAACCCGGCCCACTGGCGCCGGACCGCCACAGCTCCTCGAAGACGACGACGTCGAACAGGTAATCGAGACCCATCCCGCCATATTCCTCGGGCACCGTGCAGCAGAGCAGGCCGGCCGCGCCGGCCTTCAGCCACAGCTCCCGCGGAACGATGCCGTCCTCTTCCCATTTGGCGTGGAAGGGCACGATCTCGCGGTCGACGAAGCGCCTGACCGTTTGCCGGAAAATTTCATGTTCTTCGCGAAAGATCGTGCGCTCGATCATTGTCAAAAAGCGTCCCGTCTGATTTAGTTTGCTAGTGTACTATATACGGCCTGGGTATACAACACGGAACCGCTCTTGTGCAAGCAGGATAGTACACCAACGAACAGTATCGAAAGCGGAGAGGAAAGATGCCGGGAACGCCGGAGCTAAAGCAATTTCGGATCGAACGGCCAGGAAACGGGGTCCTGCACCTGGTCTTCGACATGCCCGGCCGCTCGATGAACGTCTTCTCGAACGCAGCGATCGAG
This sequence comes from Bradyrhizobium sp., assembly GCA_035602495.1. Taxonomy (GTDB): domain Bacteria; phylum Pseudomonadota; class Alphaproteobacteria; order Rhizobiales; family Xanthobacteraceae; genus Bradyrhizobium. Next base: position 23,514 of record DATNMT010000092.1, on the reverse strand, counting down.
GAACTCGGCCGGTTTGCCGATTGGCTCCCGCAAAGCGATGTCGCGGGCGTCGTCATCCGCTCCGGCAAGTCCTCGGCATTTTGCGTCGGCGCTGATCTGGCCGAGCTGGAAACCGCGTACGACATGGTCATGGCGGCGCCGACAGCCGAACGCGACGGCGTCGCGTTCGATCATTTCTTCCGGCTGAGCCAGGGGTTGCGCAAGCTCGAGACCGCGGGCAAGCCCGTCGCGGTAGCGATCGCGGGACTGGCTTTGGGAGGCGGCGCGGAATTTGCGCTTGCGGCGCATCGCAGGGTCCTCACCGATCACCCGCAGAGCACGTTTGGCCTGCCGGAGTCGCTTGTGGGATTATTGCCGGGAGGAGGGGGAACCCAACGCCTTCCGCGTCTGATCGGCATTGAAGCAGCGCTGCCGGTGCTGCTCGATGGCGCAAGGATCGGCGGGGCCGCGGCTATCGCGGCCGGACTCGCGGACGAACTGGTGGCAGCGGGTGAAGAAGTGGCAGCCGCGGAGCGCTGGGTGCTGTCGCGCCCGCCTGCCACGCAGTCGTGGGACCAGCCCGGCTGGCGCGCGAAGGATGCTAAACGCTCTGCGGCGCTGATTGGGCAGCGCCGAGCGAGCGTTCTGGCTGAGACGCTGGGACACTATCCGGCGCCGCTCGCTATTCTCGACTGTGTCGAACAGGGATTTCCCCAAAACTTCGACTCGGCGATTCGAACTGAAATGGACATCTTTGCGAAACTGATCCAGAGGCGAGAGCCTCGCAACATGATCCGGACGTTGTTCCTCGGAAGGCTCGACCACGAGCGATTGAAGAAGAACGGGATGAATCCCAAGGTCACCGAGGCTGTCGCGGCGGTCTCGCGCGTACTCGCTATCCACTCGGAGAGGGGCAAGGAACTCTCCCGATCCTTAGCACGGGCGGGATTTCACGTCGACGAGGCGCAGAAGCCCGTCTTCGATGGCCGGATCTCGGGCGCGGCCTATTGGTTTGACGACGAACCGAAGACCGGGGGAAAGGAGCTGTTGCGCGCCCGACTCGCTGAAGCGGAAGCCGTGGCCGCGGGCTGGCGTTCCCAGCTCGACGAGGCTGAGCGTCGTGCGGCCGACTATTTGCTCGTTACAAAAGAAGGTGTTCCCGCCTATCTCGGCGGCTTGTTTGCCGCGGGATTGGGTTAGACGAAGCGCGCGTGAAGGAGACAGTCGTGGCGAAACCTCTCGATGGTGTCAGGGTTCTCGATCTTTCAAAAGTTCTCGCTGGTCCGCTGTGCGCGCAGTATCTGGGTGATCTCGGTGCGGAGGTCATCAAGGTCGAAGCGGTGGGGCAGGGCGATGAAACTCGGGGATGGCCGCCCTTTCCGGCGCCGGAGCTCGGCACCGTGTTTCTGAGCGCCAACCGCAACAAGCGAAGCATCGCGATCAATATGAAATCGGAGAAGGGGCGGGCGCTGGTGCATGAATTGGCAAAATCCGCCGACGTCGCCATCGAGAGCTTCGGCACTGGCGTTGCCGAACGACTGGCGATCGATGCCGACAGCCTTCGTGCACTCAACGACCGCCTCATCCATTGCAGCATCTCCGGCTTCGGTCGGACGGGGCCTTTGAAAAATTCGCCTGGCTACGACGTGATCCTGCAGGCCTTTAGCGGCATCATGTCGATGACTGGCGACGAGGGCGGCGGCTATATCCGCAGCCCCATTTCTCCGATCGATCAGATGACGGGCGTGCACGCTTTCAGCGGCATACTCGCCGGTCTGCTGGCGCGGGAGAAATCGGGCAAGGGCACGTCGATCCAGGTGTCACTGTTCGACACCGCGCTCGGCCTTCTGGGCTACAATCTGCAAACGTTCTGGGAACGCGGCGTCCAACCGGCCAAATGCGGCTCCAGCCACGAGTCGCTCTGTCCCTACCAGGCGTTCGAGGCCGCGGATGGACCGATCATGATCGGTGTCGCCAACGACAATCTCTGGCGCAAGTTCTGCGCGGTCGCGGGCCTTAAGTCGATCGTCGACGATCCCAAATTCCGCACCAATACAAATCGTGTCACCCATCGCGCCGAGACGCTCGATCATGTTCAATCGGCGATTGCGACCAGGACGGTCGGACAGTGGAACGCTGCCCTCACCGAAGTCGGCATTCCCTGTTCGCCGATCAATACGCTCGCTCAGCTCCTCGAGCACCCACACACCAGGGCGAACAAGACCATCATGCAATACGACCACGTCGCAGCCGGTCGTCTCAACTGCGTGGGTCATCCCGTGACCTTTGTCGGGGAAGAACGCAGCGTCGGCCTGCCGCCGCCCATGCTGGGACAGCATACCGACGAAGTCTTGAAGGAGATGGGCCTTTCGCCGGAAACCATCGAACGGCTGCGCCGCGAAGACGTGGTGAGCTGACGCAGGGTTGTTCACGCTCTGAACCGAATGCCTTCTTCAGTGGGGTACGCTGAATTGTCCACCATGGACTGGGATGACATCCGCTTCTTTCTAGGTGTCGCACGCGCCGAACAGTTCTCGGCTGCTGCGGCGCGAATGGGAGTCGACACGGCGACTGTAGCCCGGCGGATCAACGCTCTGGAGAAATCGCTGAATGCTCGCCTGTTCGACAGGCGACATACCGGCTGCGTCCTGACTGAGGCTGGAGAGCGGTTCTTTCAAACTGCTGAAGAACTCGAATCGAATATTTTGCGGGCACAAGCTGATCTATCGCGGTCCGATGTCCTCGTTACCGGGGCGGTAAGAATCGCTGCTCCGGATGGGTTCGGCACGTTGTTTCTGTGTCGGCGACTTGCAGCGCTTAAGGCCCGGCATCCTGCATTGACGATACAATTAGTGCCGATCACGCGAACATTTTCACTGTCCAGGCGCGAAGCTGATCTCGCGGTGACCATCGAGCAGCCGGCCGAGGGCCGGCTGGTATCCCGCAAACTCATCGACTATTCACTCCATTTTTATGCGTCACGGAAGTATCTCGAAGAGCACGGAGCTCCAACAACCGCCAACGATCTCTCGCGCCATTGCCTGATCACATATGTGCCGGATCTAATCTTTGCGGAGCAACTCATCTTCATGCCTGAAATATACGGGCCATCGTATAGCAGATTGGAGTGTTCCACCGCAGTAGGCCAGTTGGAGGCGGTGCGGAGCGGCGCAGGAATAGGGATCTTGCATGACTATGCCGCCCATCGGGACAAGCAGTTACGAGTTGTGTTGCCAGCCGTGCGATTTGACCGAACTTACTGGATGGTTACGCACGCGGACCTCCAAGGCATCGCCCGCGTCCGAGCCGCCATCGATTTTATAGTCGATGAGGTGCGGGCGAATAGGGCGACATTCAGACAGGAGCCGGGGTGAGTCTCGGCATTCGGCCACGATTTTCCTCCAGATTGCTTACCCACTCGAACGAGGCAGAGTTGATCCGGCAGCGCAAAGCGGACATTCGGCCAAACGAGAGGGTCGGCTCAGTACCATGGGGTCGCACCGGTGACCGAGAGGTCGCCAGATCTCCCTTCGACGGTTCTCCGGTCGGCGCGGACCGGGAACGGTTACGCGGCGCGGATGAGACCGAGCTGCTGCAAGGCGGTGACGCCATCGTCGAGGCCGATTTCCTCGATGATTTTTCTGTCCTTGAGCTTCAACACGGTGGTGCCAGTGAATTTCATCTTGCGGCCGGTATTGGCCGGCAAGGATCCCACCAGGAAGTCGCTGAATGCGGGTCCCGTATGCGTTCCGCCGCCTTCCCAGCGGCCGACGACGTAGTCACCTTCCGCGATAAGATCCGCAGCGCCCCAGAAGTTCAGATCAGGGAACGCCTTTCGGAAGTCCGTCATGAACGCCTTGATGTCTTCCCGGCCTCGGCGCGGTTCGTGGAGCGAATACTGCAGGAGCATGTCTGGCGCAGCGAGCTCGTCGACAATTCCGAGGTCGCAAGTCTTGCCCCAGAAATCCGTGAACCACCGGCCGACAATGGCCTTGTTATCTTCTTCCTTCGACACGATCACTTCTCCTGTTGTGTGCTTGGTTGCTGTCCGCCATGAGCGGACGTTTTCAGGGTAGATCTGGATGATGGTTGTTGAACTCCGGTTGTTGTCGGTAAATCGAAACTCGCCGGCGGACGCTCGGCAGGCTTCGGTCAACGGACATCTAAATCAGGTCGCAACTTCCTTGTTGATCAGCGCTTGCTTGCGTTCGATGCCCCAGCGATAGCCCGCCATCGATCCACTGCTGCCCATGACGCGATGACAGGGGATTGCCAGGGCGATAGGATTCTCAGCGCAGGCCTGAGCGATCGCTCGCAGCGATTTGGGACCGCTCACACGGCGGGCGAGTTGCGCGTAGGTCAGGGGTTTTCCGAACGCAATCGTGCGAAGCGCATCCCAAACACGGCGCTGGAATGGCGTGCCACGAATGTCGAGGTCAAGGTCGAGCGGATCGCGCGGCACAGCGATGAATTGCACAACCTTGGTCAGGTCATCGCGGAGCCGGCGGTTGTTCACGACAATCCGGCTGTCCGGAAAGCTTGCGGCCAGATCCTGCTCCACCTCGCCGGCTGTCGAGCCAAACCGGATTGCGCAAACGCCGATCGGGCTGCGCGCGACAAGGACTTTCCCAAGGGCGCAGTCGCCGACTACAAACTCGATTTCGTGCGCAGCGCCGCTATTGATTGATGCGGTCTCTCGCGACGTGAGATCGGTGACGATCAGGTTCATAGGTCCAACTCCGGTGGTTTGTTGATCCTACGAACGCAACCGCGGTCGCTCACTCCGGTTTTCACCTTCATATTGGCGATGTGAGTTGCTTTGCGCAGAAGGTAGCCGGATGGATTGCCAACGCACCGACCGGTGCCCGCAGGATTAAAGGCTGCGGGCCGCCTCCCGCGTAAGCAAGGCCTGCTTGCGCTCAACACCCCACGCGTAGCCCGAGAGCGATCCGTCGTTCCGCACCACCCGGTGACACGGGATGGCGACCGCGAGGTGGTTCGCGGCGCAGGCGCCGGCAACTGCGCGCATTGCGTTGGGAGAGCCGATCCGTCGCGCGATTTCCGTGTAGGAGACGGTCTGACCGACCGGGACCCGCTGGAGCGCCTGCCACACCCGCCGCTGGAACGCGGTGCCGCGGACATCAAGCGGCAGATCGAGACCTAGCCGAGGGGCTTCAATGAAGCCGACAACACGGGCCACAAGGGCTTCGTAGTTCCTGTCGGCGCCGATCAGGCGGGCCTTGGGAAAGCGATCCTGCAGTTCGCGCACCAATTCACTCGGGTCGTCGCCGAGAAGAATGGAGGCTACTCCCTTCTTGCTCGACGCGACCAGAATGGTGCCGAGCGATGTCTCACCGACAGCAAAACGAATTTCCTCGTTGGCGCCACCGGCGCGATATTGGGATGGCGTCATGCCGAGGATGCCGGTGGATTTCTCATAAAAGCGACCGCTGGAATTGAAGCCAGCGTCGTAGATCGCCTCCGTGACGCTGTTACTACTTGCCAAGCGTTCACGGACTTTCGACGCGCGATTAGCCGCCGCATAGTCCTTTGGCGTCAAACCCGTGATCGCCTTGAAGCGGCGATGGAAATAGCTCGGACTGCAGCCAACAGCTGCGGCCAGATAGGTCAAAGACGGCTCCTCCTCCCTTTCCTGGATCAGCCGGCAGGCACGAGCGACGATGGCGACGTTCTCCGCCTCAACCGAAAGTCCGTCCGGATTGCAGCGCTTGCATGGCCGAAAGCCAGTCGCCATGGCCTCCTCGACGGTGTCATGAAGCAGGACGTTTTTTGGATTGGCGGATCGGGACGGGCAGGATGGTCGGCAGTATACGCCAGTTGTCACGACCGAGTACCATAGATGGCCATCAGCCGTTCGGTCGCGGGCAATAATGCGTGCCCAGCGCGGGTCATTGGCTACATCCGCATGATTCCGCCTTTGGTGTCTCTCGTGGATCATGGTCATGTTCGTTCTCATCGCTTGGTGAGGGAGGTCATCATTAAGTCGATGGCGGCCTGCCACACTCTGGGTCCTCCCTTCACATTGCCGATGGTGAGGCTCTCGGCCCACCCGTTTCCCGAAGACTTCGTCCGGACACGGTCGATTTGGATTCGAGGGTAAGAACCGAAGTTCTCCTGTTCCGTCGATCGCTATGGTCGCTGCGAAAGCACTCGCGACTGCGGAGAACATCATGAAGCTCGTAAGATTCGACGGCGGAAAGACGGGCCTGATGGTCCAGCTCGCCTCAGGCCCACATGTCATCGACGTCATCGGCAGTCTGGGCGCGCTCTCGCCGGACGATCCCATTTCGCAAGGCATTCTCAATGGCATCCTGAAAGACAAGGGAAGCTGGGCTCCGTTGATCGAGCATTGGGAGCGGGCGCGAATTGGATTGCGACGACTGACGTCATTCGCGTTAGCGAATCCCGACCGACCTGATCTGGTCATCTGCCGTGCTGACGAAGTCAGCTTGGCGCTCCTTTTGAGGAATCCGAGAGGCATTGTCACCCTTGACATCGTGGAGTCGAGCGAAGTCGCGCAAGACCCGACGGGGCGCGAGGTGATGGAGCGGCAATTTGGGGTTCCGTCACCTGCCGATACGCAAGTGGCTTCAATAATTCCATTCCGGGACAAGATACGGAGTGTGGAGATATCTCTCCCGCTTCAGGGTTCATGATCGTGGTGCAGCGTTTTCGGAGACCGGATCATGATGACTTTTTTGAACTTTCACGTCTTCGCGGCGACACGTGGCGAAGGGCTTCACCCTGAACTGCGGCTGCTCTTCGAGCGCGCGGCAACGTCTCCCGTTTCCGGCCTCGTCATTAGGCACGACGGACTCCTGCAGTCAGGACCGGACCCTGCTTCTGAAACTGTGCCGGAGCGCGTGAACGTGTCGCTCTTTCCGCAAACCTGAATCCGGCAGAAGGACGAGCCGAACCAGAATCCCGAAACACCGGCCCGACCTCTTGTTGCCTTGGGGAGATGAACACCATGAGATACATAATAGTACTTCTGTTGCTTCAGTCGGGAATGACTGCAGGCTATGCCGGAACATTGATGGAAAGGCTGCGGCTGGCGCAAAACCAGACGTTTGCGGAATGCGTCTCAAATTGCAATTCGAACAACTTTTCCTGTGCTCAGAATTGTGGGCTATCAGGAGCATGCGTTGCGCAATGTACAGCCGCGTCGGCAGCGTGCCAAAACGGATGCAACAGACTCAAATAGCTCTTCTATTTCCTAGATTGTTCGTTCCGCGCGCTTCTGTGGTAGTCGCCATTCCGACAAAGAGAAATTCCGTAGTGATCTCAATCGGCCAAAAAGCTGCGAAATGTCGGAACGGCTCTTGAAAACATTGCGAAATTTCGGAGACTTCCAAGCTGAATACGAGGGTTCGATTCCCTTCACCCGCTCCAAATTATTTCAGTGCCTTGGCACGAATTCTCGATCTCATTCCGACAACCGACAAAGTCATTTCGGCAACCAGGCTGAAAACCTTTCCAATTTGGCCAATGCTTCCACAAATTAGGATGTCGCAGAGGTCTCGAAATATCTGGATCGATCACGCTTCCAGATCGAAACCATCGATTCATTCCGTTGGTCGCTGACGACCCGCGACATTACTTCGCCCTTAGGGACGACACCGAAACGGAGTCGTTGCGAGGCACCAGGCCGTTCGCGAGCTCCCCCGTATCTCAAGGAGGACGGAATGAAGGTTGATACTGGACGACGGAACGCGCTTCTCGGATTCAGCTCTGTAGCCCTCGGTGTAGCCGCGCTGGCCGCCGGCCCGGCTCACGCCGAAGCAGGCAGCAGCCTGGTCCCGCAGGGCGCGCAGGCGTTGCCTGCACTCATGGAGCGTCTCCGCAAGGCTCCGCGCAGGCGGGACTTCAAGACGGTGCCGATGATCCTCGATCACCCGGACCTGTGGGACGACACCGCGTTGAAAGAAGTGATTGCCTATCGCGGTACGCCCAAACAGGTCTGGGACAACACGGACATTGGAAGCCCCTGGATGAATCTCATGCGCAATTCGCTCAATGCGCAGGTGTTCTCCTTCGGGCATCGCGACTTCCTGGCTGTTTCGGCCACGCACGGCTCCGCGCACCTGGCGCTGTTCGACCAGGATATGTGGGACAAATACCGGCTCGCCGAGATGGCGGGCGGCGACTTCAAGACGAACACGCTCGTCGTCCGCAAGGCCGCGCCGTCGGAGCTTTCAGACTTCGAGAACCCCAAGAGCGTGTTCGGGCCTGCCGGCAACACAATCCCGGCGCTGCAGAGTCGTGGCGTCGTGTTCATGGCCTGCCACAACGCGATCTGGGAAGTGACGGGAAAGCTGTTGGCAAAGGGCGTGAACCCCGATCGGCTCTCGCACGAGGCGGTCGCAGCCGAGCTCACCAATCATCTCATCGACGGCGTCGTGCTCACGCCCGGGATCGTCGCGACGATCCCCGAGCTGCAGCAGGCCGGCTTCCACTACGCGAAATGAGGATCGCCATGCACAAGAGATCATTCCGCACCGCTCTCGCGGCGGCCGCCTTTTTGATGCCAATCCTGGCTGCGCCGACCTTCGCGGCGCAGCCTGCTCCCCACGCCGAAATGTTTCCACCCTGGCAGCACGGCGAGAACAACGATGCCACCAACCGCGGTTTCGAGTTCACGGTTCCAGAGGTCGACGACCTCGCCGATTTCCACGGCAACATCACCGATCCGAAGCTCGTGCTCTACGTTGGCGGCAACTATTTCTTCGCGATGGCGCCGCTGGTTGCGGAGTTCGAGAAGGAACATCCCGACTACAAGGGGCGGATCTATTGGGAGACCATTCCGCCGGGGCTGCTCGTCAAGCAGATCGAGGCGGGTGGCACAATCACTTCGGGGAATATGACCTGGACGGCCAAGCCGGACGCCTATTTGGCTGGCCTCAAGAAGGTCGACGCGCTGATTGGCCAGGGGCTGCTCACCGGGCAGGCGGTGCCTTACGTCACCAATACGCTCACGATCATGGTGCCCAAAGGCAATCCCGCGCACGTGACCGATCTCGCCGATCTTGGGAAGCCTGATATCCGTCTCGCGATGCCCAACCCCGAATTCGAGGGAATCGCAAGGCAGATCCAGGCGTCGCTGAAGAAGGCTGGGGGAGAGGTGCTCGCCGACGCGGTCTACAAGACCAAGGTGGCCGACGGCTCCACCATCCTCACCCATATCCACCATCGTCAGACGCCATTGTTTCTGATGCAAGGGCGTGCCGACGCGGGCGTCACATGGCAATCCGAAGCGATGTTCCAGGAGCAGGCGGGAAACCCGATCACCCATGTCGACATCCCGGCCAGCCAGAACACAACGGCCATCTACGCCGGCGCGGAGGTGAAGGGCGCGGCACACAAGGAGGCCGCCAAGCTCTGGCTTTCCTTCATCCACTCGCCCCAGGCGCTGTCGATCTTCGAGCGCTACGGGTTCAAGCCTTACACCGGCAAGGCGTCAGCCAACTGAATGGCATGACTTCGCAGCACAGGAGATAAACATGAACATGCATGCAACCACCCTTGGGCGAATCGACGGGGATTTGCCCACCATGACCGAGGCACAGCGCAACTGGCGCATTGCCGCCATCGCGTTGCTGTCGACGCGCGTCATCCAGGGCTTCATTTATTGGGGCGGCGGGTCGCGCCGTTTCATCTACGCACCGTCCAAGCTGGACCCAAGCGCACCGACCTGGATGGCGAACAAGTTCCAGACAGCGATGCCGGGAGCCTTGTTTGGCACCGATCATCTGATCAGCTTCATGTTGACGCATTTCTACCTGCTTTACGCCGGCGTCATTCTGTTCAGCGCCGCCGAGCTTATCGTCGGCGCGATGCTCATGACGGGGCTCCTGACCCGCCTTGCGGCACTGTGCTCCATGGGCTTCTCGGTGTTGCTGATGGCGATGTTTGGCTGGCAGGGCGCCACCTGCATCGACGAGTGGACCATGGCGGCCTGTAATCTTGCGATGGGTGCAAGCCTGCTGCTCGCGGGCAGCGGCGCCTATTCGCTCGACAACGTTCTGCTTCATCGTAACCCCGCCCTTGGCGGAAAACAGTGGTTCCGCTGGATGTCGGGCAGCCTCCCGCTGCCGCAGACGGATGGCGGCTTCAGGAAGCTGGCGTTGGCCGTGCTCGCCTTCGTCGTGATCTTCGACGTCGGCACCTACAACTACTATCGAGGCTCGGTATTGACACCTTTCCACGGCGGACCGGTCAGCCCGACCAAGCACCACCTGACATTGAGCCAGGCGGAACTTCTGCCCGACGGCAGCGTGCGCTTCCACGTGTATCTCGATGCCGGCACGCCGGAGGCGCCGGTGCATGTGGTCGCAGCCGAGCTGCTGAACAGCGAAAAGCACCCCGTCGCGAACTGGAATGCAGCCCAACTGTCCAAACTGCCGAAGACAGACTTCGCGAACGACTATGCCTACAACAGGTTCGAGCCGGGCCCGTTTGGGATTCGAGCCAAAATGGGAGCCGCCGCCACCGTGACATTGCCGGTGCCTGCTTCCGGTACAATCGCCAGTGCGAGGTACATACAGCTGACGGATGTAGACGGCCGGACCTTCTCCGCGATACTCGGCGGTAACCCGTGACGGCAGATGCGCGCAGGATGCCGCAGCGCGGCATTCTGCGCATCATTTGGGCCCACGATCACAAACCGCCTTCTTGCCGATCGAATGCGTGTTGCGGGGTCTTATTCGACTGGTGCAGGGCTCGTCCTGCGAGCAGCCGTCAATTCCTCTGCGCCGTCCAATAGCCTGCGCACAGCGCGGCGCCGGAGTGCCCGCTCCAGCGGCCCTGGCCCGTCGTACCCGACAGCCTGCCTGTGCCCGACGCGTACTTGTCCTGAACAGTGACGGACGCGCGCACGGCGCCCGATCTGGCGACATACCCCCTGAACCTCACGAGGTTGGGATGCGTGACGACCCCGTTGGAGATATCGACCGTGAAATTGTAGGTTGCATCGCATGCACCGGATCGCGTGACGAACACGAGATTCCAGGAGCCGTCGTATGCCGAGTAGGCGTTGGCTGCCGTAGCAAGCACCAGGAAGGAACCTGCAATGGCGCAAAGAAGAGCGACTTTTTTCATGGATGGTCTTCTCCTGTATTGCGGCACCTATTCAAAGCCGCTTCATTAGAGCGGGATGACTTTTCTTCGAATCGTCATCCCGCTCTAACTTTTTGATGGAGCATGATCTTTTCGGAAAACCGGCGGCCACTTTTCCGGATCATGCTCTAACGGCTCATGACAGCCAGACAAAAGATTTAGGTTGCCGCCAACGGATTCGAATCCGGATCGCAAGGACGTGAACAAAGGTGAACTCGAGGACAGCGACGGCGCTTGTCAGCCGCGGCGATCGAGAGATGTATTCTGGCCGGATGACACGGTTGCGTTCGCGGGTGCGGGCCCAAGCGTCACGTCGTCGGTCAGCGACGATGACACAGCAGGATGCTGCTGGTCTTGCGTTGTGCGCGCAACCGCAAGTCGGGTGCGTTCGAAAATCGCCTCGACCGAAGGCGTCGAAGAACTCATCTCGTGAACAAGCGCGGTGATCAGCGGACTCTGCGATCCATCCGGGTCATCTGCCACTGCGCCCGGGGGCTCCGAGGTTAGGATAAGCGCGTTTTCATCTGCCCGGATCGGCGCAAGGCCATGCGAGTAGCTCCTGAAGCGCCTCTCATAGGGGTTGCGGCGGGATGCATCGATGACTGCAAGGCGGACATGCGCGCCAGAGCTCTTGAGCCCCGCAAACAGCCAATCGGCGCCGACGCCAACGTGTCGAACATCCCGTTCGTCCCAGATCCTGGCATCGACGGGAATCAGATAGTTTTGTCCACCGGACTGCACGGCGTAGCCTCCGAAGTAAATCATGACGATCGAATCGTGCCGCACTTTCGCTTCCAGGCGCTCGATGGCGCGTTGCATGTCGTTGCGCGTCGCGTTCTGAACGAGGTCGACGTCGAAACCGTCTTTACGAAGCGCGCTCGCCAATGCGCATGCGTCGTTGCCGGTTTGTGCCAGCGGCGTATCGGCGTCAGGATAGTTGAAATTTCCGATCACGAGAGCAACGCGATTGGTATCGGCGTGCGCCGGTTGTTTCACTTCGATCGCCGAACATGTGCTGGAGGCACGGGAATGCGGCTTCTCAAATCTTTGCACCGCGCCAACGCTGGTCGAAACAAAGGCCAACAGGGCCATGGTGGCCAATATCATTCTCCAACCAGTCATTTGTGGCCTCCTACCGTTCTGCCTGGATCCGCGGCGGCAGCACCATCACCCCATCCACATAAAAGCCTGTTCTATGGCCCCGAGAATAGAAACGATAGAAACACATAGTTTCCTAAAGTGAACTACGGTGTGAACCATTCCGGGAGTTCAGCCGCTCGTCGCGACCTGCATGAAAGCTGGTGCGGCTCCGCGCAAGCGCTTCAGGGTTGTCGGAAGCGAAAACCGGCGCGCGGCGGGGCTCAGTGCGCAGCCATCCATTTGCGATATTGGCCGGACCGGCGCGTCACGTCGATGCGTTCGATGATGAAGGCGAGCAACGGCGATACGTCGGGATTCGTCATTCGCCCGAGACTGATGGCCCGCATCTGGTACTTGATGCTTGCCATGTAGGCCCGTGCGGCGAGCAGCTTGTGCCGCCATGTGATCGGCCGAAGCTTTGCTTCCATATGCTTTCCCTTGGCCCATAGCGCCGGAAGTTGCGGTTCGATTGCCAGCGCCGAGGCCATTCCGGCGATCGCGATGCCGCTTGCCAGCACGCGCTCGACGATCTCGATCCGGCGGATGCCGCCGGTCACCATCAGCGGCATGTGCGCGGTCGACAGCATGTCCTTCGCAAAATCCAGGAAGTAGGCTTCACGCGCAAGCGTGCGACCGTCACGGGCGTCGCCTTGCATCGCGGGCGCCTCATAGGTGCCGCCGGAGATCTCCACCAGATCAACGGGGAGCGCGTTGAGCATCTCCAGCACACCACGCGCGTCGGCCGTGTCGAAGCCGCCCCGCTGGAAGTCCGCAGAATTGAGTTTGACGGCGACGCAGAATTCCGGGCGGACTTGAGCCCGCACCGCCGCGATGACGGTCCGCAGCAATCGCGCCCGATTGTCGAGCGATCCGCCCCAGCGGTCGGTCCGCTTGTTGCTCAGCGGCGAGAGGAACTGGTTGATCAGGTAGCCGTGCGCCGCATGTATCTCGACGCCGGTGAAGCCCGCTCGCTCCGCGAGCCCGGCGGTCCGGGCAAACCGCTGCACGACATCGTCGATCTCCTGCCCGGTCATTTCCCTCGGAACGGGAAACATGCGCGATAACGCTCCGAGCTCGAGCGGGATGGCGGAGGGAGCGACCGTCGGCTGGCCGAGGTTCGCAGGAACCTGACGGCCCGGATGATTGATCTGCATCCAGAAGTGAGTTCCCTTGCTGCGTCCAATCCGCGCCCACTCGCTGAATCGGTCGAGGTGCTCGTCATTCTCGAGGACGATGCCGCCGGGTCCGGTGAGGGCGCGCCGATCAATCATGACGTTGCCGGTGAGGATCAGGCCGGCGCCGCCGTCGGCCCAGGCCTGATAGAGGCGAAACAGATCCTCTGACGGAAGGTGTTCGTAGTCGGCCATGTTTTCTTCCATCGACGCCTTTGCGAGGCGATTGGAAATCACGGCGCCATTGGGCAAGACGAGGGGAGTGAAGGGACTCATTTGCAGGGACTCATTTGCAGGGGCTCATTTGCAAGGGGCTACTTGAACGGCTCGGCGGCGCGGCGAAGGCTGGCGAGCGTCTGCCCGCTCAAGTGGGCCTGTTCTCTACTTCTGACATGCGCTATTGTCGGAATTAAGCATCTGACAATGCTTCTTGTCAAGTAGCGGAACAGGCAACATCATGGCGACGGAACGGCAATATGGCGGGCATTCCGCCGAGGAACGGCAGTCGGCACGGCGGGAGCGGCTGGTCGAAGCGGCGATCCGCGTCTATGGCGAGGCCGGCTATCGCAACGCCACCGTGAAGGCGGTGTGCGAGGCAGCAGGGCTTACCGAGCGCTACTTCTACGAGTCGTTCGAAAGCAGTGAAGCGCTGCTGATTGCCGCCTTCGAGACCGTTTCGCATCGCTTGATCGATTGCCTCGACCGCGTCCGGGCGCAACACGCCGGCGCCGCGGACGAGCGGTGCCACGCGATGCTGCGGGCCTATTTTCAGGCTTTGAAGGACGACCCTGTCGGCGCCCGGCTGTTCGTGCTGGAGATTGCCCGCGTGGGGCCGGCCGTCGATGAGGTGGCAGCGGCGTTGCTTCGCGAGTTCGGCGCGTTGTTGTCGCGCACGCTCGCACCCGGCGCAAGCGCAAGGCTGAAGAAGGGGGAACTGGTCCGCGCCGGCGTGGTAGGTGCTGTGGTGGAGATCACGAAAGTGTGGATTCGCAGCGGCTATGCCAAGAGCGTGGATGCGGTCGCAGGCGACGCACTGAAGATCTGCTGCGTGCTGGCGCAGTAAAATCCTTGCCTGTTTCCCCGAGGATCCGCCGGCCCGCATCATAAGATGAAATAACGAAGCAAGCTGGTATAACAATCCCGAGGTTCGATCAGGAGGATTTGATGCAAATGCCGTTGGTCCGGATCGCCGGCCTGCTTGTTGCAACGCTGCTCTTGATCGCGCCCGCGAGAGCGCAAACACCGGATCCCGAGGCGCAGGCGGCCGCCAGGGAACTGATCGACACCATCAAGCTCGGCGATCAATTCAAGGCCATTCTGCCGTCGATCTTCCAGCGCATGAAGCCGGCCATCGTGCAAAACCGGCCCGAGGTCGAGCGCGACTACGATGCCATCGCGCCGATCCTGCAGGACCGGATGGGGGCGCGCATCGGCGAATTGCTGGACGCCGTCGTGCTGGTCTACGCGAACAGTTTCACCGCGGCGGAATTGCGCGACCTGATCGCGTTCTATCATACGCCGACCGGGCAAAAACTGCTGCAGAAGACGCCGCTCATCACCCAGCAGACCATGATCGTCGGCCAGAAGTTCGGGCAATCGGCCGGAGCGGACGTGCAGAAGCAGATGATGGAGGAGCTGCGCAGCAAGGGCCACGCGCTGTAGCGAGCGTGGCCGCCGTACTGCCGACGCAGGACCTTCAGTAAGCCCGCGGACGCCGCCGATATCGTGGTCCCGCCAGCGCGCGCGTTCCGGCAAAATAGGGATTGGTGATGCACTGGGCGGCGCGGCCCGATGCCGTCTGATTGCACTGCGCCAGCGAGGTATAGCCGCATTCGATGGCATTTCCATCGATGCCGTAGGTCTGCAGGCAGACCGGATAGTTCGGGTCATAGGTCTGCGCCCGAACCGGCGCCGCCGTCAAAACCGCTGCAACCGCAAACAGCGGCAAAACCGCACGGCGCATCGATGCCTCCTTCGAAATTGGCGCGGTAGCAGCAGACGGGCGCGGTCGTTCGAAGTCAATTCACGTTTGTGCGTCGGCATCGCAACGGGTTGTGATGCCCGGGCTACTAGCGCGCGCGCAGCGCTCCGACCTTCTCGGCAGTCTTGCTCTCGCCCCCCGTCAACGCCATCACCGACACCGCGACCACGCGCTCGATGATGCCGGCGACGTCGTTGAGGTCGCACATCCCCTCCGACAGTTTTGCAAGGCGTTCGCTGTCGCGGATGGTCTGGTGCGCCATGGCGAGCGCAAAATGCAGGCCCCAGTAGAGATCGACCGCGCTGCGGTCGGGCAGCGAGCGGCGCATCGCGGCGGCGAATTTCCGCAAATGATCGATCTCGCGGTTCTTGATGCGGCGAATCGGCGGCACCGATTCGATCGAAGCGCGGATCATGAAGCGCGCCGCGGTCGAGCGCTCGCGGTCGGGACCGAGGCAGCCGCGCAAGGTCGGCCCGACCAGCGCGCGCAGGATGGCGTCGATGGAGGCGCGGCCGCCGCCGGCGAACTCGGCCGCCTTCAGCTCGTTGAGCCGCTCGCGGTTGGTGGCGAGGCTGCGGGTGACGAACAGCTCCGCGATCAACTCGCCCTTGGAGCCGAAATGATAGTTCACCGCCGCCAGATTGACGTCGGCCGCGGCCACGATGTCGCGCAGCGTGACGTCGCCGAAGCCGCGATCGGCGTAGAGCCGCTCGGCGGCGGCAAGGATGGCGGAGCGGGTCTGATCGGACGGCATGGCTTCGATCTTTCGTCATTCCGGGGCGCGGCCAACGGGTCCGCGCGAAGCGCGGCCCGATGACAGGCTCCGCAGCGAACTACGGTGCGCCTCGGCGCACCTGAGAATCTCGCGCCACAACCTCTAGATTCCGGGTTCAGCCCTGTAGGCTGCCCCGGAACGACGAGAGGCCCGGTTGCATTTCAAACAATTGTATGAAACTATCGTTTGAAGGACCGGAAATGTCAATGCGCTTGATGGCGCGTCGTGTTTCCGGGCCGAGCGTTTTCGAGCGAAAGCCTGCCCCGCACTTGATGCGGGGTGGAGACCGGATCGCGTCAGGAAAACGCGTCAAACCAGGAGTCTGGAGCCCCGTTTCGATGCAATCGAAACGGACAAGGCTCCAGACACGCCTTCGTCATCATTTGCCGCGCGGCCCGCGATAATGGGCCTTGCGGCGAAGCGGTGGCGGGGAGACAGTGCGGCCAACAATTTCCAAAACCGTAGCGAGGAGCGTCCCAATGGACTTCAATATGTCAGATCGCCAGAAAGAATGGCTCGGCCGGGTGCAGTCGTTCATGCACAAGCATGTCCGCCCCGCGGTGCCGGTCTACAAGCAGCAGGACGCCGAGGGCGAGCGCTGGAAGGTGATCCCGGTGCTGGAAGATCTGAAGAAGAAGGCCCGGGCCGATGGTCTCTGGAACATGTTCATGCCGCCGTCCTCGCACGAAGACGACGAATTCCGCGGCGCGGGACTGAGCAACCTGGAATATGCGCCGCTGGCCGAGGAGATGGGCCACATCGGCTGGGCCTCGGAGGTATTCAACTGCTCGGCGCCGGATACCGGCAACATGGAAGTGCTGATGCGTTACGGCAGCAAAGAGCACAAGAAGAAGTGGCTGCGGCCGCTGATGGACGGCGAAATCCGCTCCGCCTTCCTGATGACCGAGCCGGCGGTGGCGTCATCGGATGCGACCAACATCGAAACCAGCATCATGAAGGACGGCGATCACTACGTCATCAACGGCCGCAAATGGTGGTCGTCCGGCGTCGGCGATCCCCGCTGCAAGCTCGCGATCGTGATGGGCAAGACGGATCCGAAGGCGCCGCGCCACCAGCAGCAGTCGCAGATCCTGGTGCCGCTCGACACCAAGGGCATCAAGGTCGAGAAAATGCTTCCTGTGTTCGGCTTCGACGACGCGCCGCACGGCCACGCCCAGGTCTTGCTCGAGAACGTCCGCGTTCCCGCCAGCAACATCCTGCTCGGCGAGGGCAGGGGCTTTGAGATCGCGCAGGGCCGGCTCGGACCGGGCCGCATCCATCACTGCATGCGCACCATCGGCAAGGCCGAGGAGGCGCTGGAAAAAATGGTGAAGCGGCTGTCGTCGCGCACCGCGTTCGGCAAGAAGATCGTCGAATACTCGATCTGGGAGCAGCGCATCGCCGAGGCCCGCACCGACATCGAGATGAACCGGCTGTTGTGCCTGAAGGCCGCCGACATGATGGACAAGGTCGGCAACAAGACCGCCCAACTCGAAATCGCCATGATCAAGGTGGCGGCGCCCAACATGGCGCTGAAGATCATCGACAACGCGATTCAGGCGTTCGGCGGGGCGGGCGTCTCCGACGAAGCCGGGCTGGCGCGGGACTATGCCTCGATGCGCACGATGCGCCTGGCGGATGGGCCGGACGAGGTACATAACCGCGCCATTGCCAGACTTGAACTTCGGAAGTATGCAAACGCTCCCACTTCGCATTAAGGGGAGCCCGCCCAAAGGCGCTCCCTTCAATAAAATCGAGGGAGCGCCACCGTGGCCGACGGCGTCAGAAAAGACGAGGAATTTTCGGGCACCAAGCCCGTCGAGGAGCGGCATCGGATCGATGAGCCCAGGCTCGCGGCGTGGATGGGCGAACACGTCGAGGGCTTCAAGGGACCGCTGACCGTCCTGCAGTTCAAGGGCGGTCAGTCGAATCCGACCTACCGGCTCGACACCCCCGGCCGGTCCTACGTGATGCGGCGCATGCCGTTCGGCAAACTGCTGCCGTCGGCGCATGCGGTCGACCGCGAATTCAAGGTCATTGCCGCGCTGGGCAAGCAGGGCTTTCCGGTGGCAAAGGCCTATGCGCTGTGCACCGACGATGCGGTGATCGGCGCGGCCTTCTACATCATGTCGATGGAGGAGGGCCGGGTGTTCTGGGATCCGTCGCTGCCGAGCCAGACGCCGCAAGACCGCCGCAAGATATTCACCAGCAAGATCGAGACGCTGGCAAAGCTGCACACCTTCGATCCGCAGGCGATCGGTCTCGGCGACTTCGGCAAGCCCGGCAATTATTTCGCCCGCCAGGTCGATCGCTGGACCAAGCAGTACCGCGCCTCCGAGACCCAGCACATTCCCGAGTTCGAAAAGCTCGCCGAATGGCTGCCCAAAACCGTGCCGCAGCAGGAACGCGTGTCGATCGTGCACGGCGACTATCGCCTCGACAACATGATCTTCCATCCGACCGAGCCGCGGGTGCAGGCGGTACTGGACTGGGAACTGTCGACGCTCGGCGATCCCATGGCCGACTTCACTTATCTGCTGATGCAATGGACCATGCCGGGCCTCGCGAATGCCGACCTCAAGGCGCTCAACATTCCCAGCATGGAAGAGGCGGCAAAGATCTACTGCAACGTCACCGGCAGCGCGGTTCCCGACCTGAACTGGTATTTTGCCTACAACCTGTTCCGTCTCGCCGGCATCACCCAAGGCATCGCCGGCCGCATTCGCGACGGCACCGCCGCGAACGCCAAGGCCATGGAGTCGGCAAAACGCACGGTGCCGCTGTCGAAGGACGCCTGGGCATACGCGCAAAAGGCGGGGGCGACTTAAATAAGATAGGCGCAATCTCGTCGAGGTCGCGCCCTCGAGGACCGCTTGCTCGTTCCCGTCGAATCCTCGCCGGCGAAGAGGCGGACCCTGTTGCGCACGACTTAAAAACATAGCGCCGCTACAATTTCGGCGGAATAATCTCATAGATTTCCTGATCAGCGCCATGTGAGGCGGCCAGATTCATATCCGACAGCCAGGAGCGGATGGTCATGAAGTGTCTCGCAATGTCCTTGGTGGCGGTCATCACGCTTGCGGGAATTGGAGCAAGCGCTGCGGCGGTTCGGATCAGGGAGGACCGTGGCGGCCGGATCGGAGCTTACGTCGACAAGTATAAGGGCCTGCGCAGCTCGGGCGAGATGGTGATCCTCGACGGTTATTGCGTCTCGGCCTGCACCATCGTTCTCGGCTCGGTTCCTCCTGACAGGATATGCGTCACCTCTCGGGCCAGGCTCGGCTTCCACGCCGCCTGGAATCCGGGTTCCAGGGGTCGTCAAATTACCGACGCTGAGGCAACGCAGAGCCTGTATTCGATGTATCCATCTGAGGTTCGGCGCTGGATCGACCAGCGCGGAGGGCTTTCCCCACACATGATTTTCCTGAGCGGCCGCGAGCTTGCCGCCATGTATCGCCCGTGCCATCTGGATTCGCGGGCTTCTTCGTATTGACGCTACTCAACCGGATTGCAGCGTACGCCCGTGATGCTCACCTGTAGCGCTGCTGCCTCTCACCTCATCTGCTGTATCGAGGCGCCTCTGGCGCCGCGTATGCGCCCGCCTAAATCGGCTTCCCCGCATACGGCATCGACGCCGTCAGCCCGCCGTCGACCGGGATCGCCTGGCCGTTGACATAGGACGCCTCATCGCTGGCGAGGAACAGCCCCATCGCCGCCAGTTCGTGCGGCTGGCCGGCGCGCTTCAGCGGATTGAGCTGGCCGATCTTGTGGTCGGTGCCGCGCTGTTTGGCGTTGTCGAAGATCGGTTTTGTCATGCCGGTCTCGATCAGGCCGGGGCAGACCGCGTTGATCCGCACGCCGGTGCCGGACAGCGAATAGGCCGTGGTCTGCACCAGGCTGATGACGCCGGCCTTGCTGGCGCCGTAAGGATGGCCGCTGGCGCCGGCCTTCAGGCCCGCGACCGAGGCGGTGCAGACGATCGCGCCCGACTTCTGTTTGATCATGGGCGGCATCGAATGCTTGATCGCCAGGAACGGGCCGATCAGATTGATGCGCAGAACCTCCTGCCAGTGTTCGACGGTCTGGTCGGCGAGCGGCACCAGCCCGCCGCTGATGCCGGCATTGGCCCAGATCGCGTCCAGCCGCCCGAAAACCGACAGCGCCTTGTCGATGAAGCCGATGACGTCCTTTTCCGAACCGGCATCGGCCATGATGGCCTCGGCGGTGCCGCCGGCCTTGCGTACCTGCGCGACCGTTTCCTTGACGCCGTCGGTGCGGTCGACCGCGATCAGTTTGGCGCCCTCTCTGGTGAACAGCAGCGATGCCGCGCGCCCGATGCCGCTGCCGGCGCCGGTGATGATGACGGATTTGCCTTCGAGGCGGCCCATGCGTTTCTCCCTTGTCGCTTGTCGTTTCCGGCGGTTACCGCCTAGCGGAATTTCAAACAAGATTTCAAACGCCAAAGTCACTTGAGGCGAAGCGGGCTCTGACGTAGGACACGCGAACACTATTGAAGGGTTATAGCGATGTCCAATCCGGCAAAACCATCCGGCGAAGTGGTGACGACGCGCTGGTGGTGGGTACGCCACGCGCCGGTGCGCGAGGATAATGGCTGCATCTACGGACAAAAAGACCTCGGCTGCGACACCTCAGACCGCGTGGTGTTCGAAGCGGTCGGCAAAATCCTGCCGCGCCATGCGGTCTGGATTGCGAGCAACCTGAAGCGGACGCATCAAACGGCGGAAGCGATCTGGGCGGCCGGATTTCCAAAACCCGCGGCGATGGCGCACGAGGCCGCTCTCGCCGAGCAGCATCTCGGGGAGTGGCAGGGCATGAACCGCGCCGCGTTTATCGCCAGCCGCCCGGCCGGCAGCCACTGGTTCGCCGATATCGGCGTACCGGCGCCCGGCGGCGAAAGTTTCATGGATCTCTATAACCGCGTGCGCGGCGCGATAGAGCGGATCAACAGCGCGCACGCCGGCCGCGACGTGATCGCGGTCGCCCATGGCGGCAGCATCAAGGCCGCGATTGGGCTCGCGCTCGGCAACCTGCCGGAGCAGGGGCTCGCCTTCGACGTCGACAATTGCTCGGTGACGCGGCTAGATCATTTCGCGAGCGCGGAGAGAAGCAACTGGCGGCTGCCGATGGTCAACCAGCAGCCCTGGATCGCCGACGCTTCCCACAACGCCATGCACCAGCCGGCGGGGCCGGAAGTGACGAGCAAGCTTGCTTGATCGTCATTCCGGGGCGATGCGTTAGCATCGAACTATGGTGCGCAATTGCGCACCTGAGAATCTCGAGATTCCGGGTTCGGTCCTGCGGACCGCCCCGGAATGACGTAATACTAATGCAACCGGCATCGCCGGATCAGGGGAGAGAGCCATGAGCTTGTTCGACATGAAGGGAAAAGTCGCCGTCATCACCGGCTCGACGCGCGGCATCGGCCGCGCGATTGCCGAGCGCATGGCCGAGCACGGCGCCAAAGTGGTGATCTCCTCGCGCAAGCAGGATGTCTGCGACCAGGTGACCAAAGAGGTCAACGACAAATACGGCAAGGGCACCGCGGTTTCGATCGCGGCGAATATTTCGAGCAAGGAAAACCTGCAGCACCTCGCAGACGAGAGCAACCGCGCCTTCGGCAAGATCGACGTGCTGGTCTGCAACGCCGCCTCGAATCCGTATTACGGCCCGCTCGGCGGCATCTCCGACGACCAGTTCCGCAAGATTCTCGACAACAACATCGTCGCCAACAACTGGCTGATCTCGATGGTGGTGCCGCAGATGATCGCGCGCAAGGACGGCTCGATCATCATCGTCTCCTCGATCGGCGGCCTGAAGGGCTCGACCGTGCTCGGCGCCTACGCGATCTCGAAAGCGGCAGACATGCAGCTCGCGCGCAACCTCGCCTGCGAATACGGCAAGCACAACATCCGCGTGAACTGCATCGCGCCGGGCCTGATCAAGACCGACTTTGCCAAGGCGCTGTGGGACAATCCGGAGACGCTGAAAAACTCCACCGCGCGTTCGCCGCTATTGCGGATCGGCATCCCCGACGAGATCGCCGGCGCCGCCGTGCTGATGGGATCATCGGCCGGCGACTTCATGACCGGACAGACCATCGTGATCGACGGCGGCGCGACGATCAGTTGAGATGACTGAGCGGCGATCGCATACTCAACTGTCATCACCCGCGAAAGCGGGTGATCCAGTAATCGCAGTCGTCTCGATTCTCACATCCGCCACGGCGTACTGGATGCCCCGCTTTCGCGGGGCATGACAGCGGGGGTGTGTGGCGCGGCGCTGCGCCCCTCACTCCACCGCCGCGTACACCAGCGTCCGCAGCAGGTTGCGGATGTATTCGCGCTGGCCGGGGCCCTGCATCATGAACACCGCGAACAGCTCCTCCTTCGGGTCGATCCAGAAGAAGGTTCCGGCCATCCCGCTCCAGAAGAACTGACCGACCGAGCCCGGGAACGGCGCGATGCCGGCCTGGGTGCGTACGGCGAAGCCGAGCCCAAAACCGTGGCCAGGCGCCATCAAGGGAGAGCTGATCTTGACCGTCGGGTCGAGATGATTTGACGCCATGAACTCCAGCGTCTTGCGGCCGAGCAGCCTGACGCCGTCGAGCGTCCCGCCATTGAACAGCATCTGGCAGAACCGGGCGTAGTCCATCGTGGTCGAGACCAGCCCGCCGCCGCCGGATTCCATCACCGGCTGTTCCAGCATGTTGAAGAGCTGAACCTTCTCGCCGCTCCAGGGATCGGCCGGGAAGGCTTCGGCGAGACGACCGGCATTTTCTTCTCCGGTGTGGAACGCGGTCTCGGCCATCTGCAGCGGCGCCAGGATGCGTTCGGTCAGGAACGCGCTCAGGCTTTTGCCGGAGACGACCTCGATGATGCGGCCGAGGATGTCGGTGGAGCGGCTGTAGTTCCATTCCGCGCCGGGCTGGCACATCAACGGCAGGCTCGCCACCATCGCGGCGTGCTCGGCGCTGGTGATCTTGCGGCTGCGCAGCGGCTGCTCCTTGTAGAGCTGCTGCACCAGGCCGTTGCCGGTGTGGTCGTAAGTGATGCCCGACGTGTGCCGGAGCAGATCCTGGATCGTCATCGGCCGCGCCAGCGGCACCAGTTCGAGCTTGCCGCCCTTCTCGACGCCGACCTTCTGGTTGGCGAATTCCGGGATGAATTTCGCCACCGGCTCGTTGAGGGTGAAATGTCCTTCCTCCAGCAGCATCATGATGCCGACCGAGACGATCGGCTTTGTCATCGAGAAGATGCGGAAGATGGTGTCGTGCGCCATCGGCGCGGACGCTGCCGGGCTTTGCCGGCCGA